>NZ_LZLL01000102.1:0-16888 GCF_001669335.1 Mycobacterium sp. 1245852.3
CGGTGGTGCTGTCGGGCATGGTGTCCTACACCGAACTCAAGACGGTCCGCGGCCGCGGGCAGGCGAACCTGGCCACCGCCTTCACCGCGAACGGCATCCACTGGGCGAGCAAGATCATCTCCATCGGTGCGTTGGCGGGCCTGACCACCGTGGTGATGGTGCTGATGCTCGGCCAGTGCCGGGTCCTGTTCGCGATGGCGCGCGACGGCCTGTTGCCCCGGTCGCTGGCCAAGACGGGTGCGCGGGGCACGCCGGTGCGGATCACCGTGCTGGTCGCGCTGGTGGTGGCCGTGACCGCGTCGGTGTTTCCGATCACCAAGCTCGAGGAGATGGTGAACGTCGGAACCCTGTTCGCCTTCGTGCTGGTCTCGGCCGGCGTGATCGTGCTGCGCCGCACCCGGCCGGACCTGGAACGCGGTTTCAAGGCGCCGTGGGTGCCGTTGCTCCCGATCGCGTCGATCGCCGCCTGCCTGTGGTTGATGCTCAACCTCACCGCGCTCACCTGGGTCCGGTTCGGGGTGTGGCTGGTGGTGGGCACGGCGATCTACGCCGGCTACGGCTACTGGCACTCGGTGCAGGGCCGGCGGGAGGAAGGGGAGGCCGAGCCCAGCGACTCGCTCGAGGCCAATCCGCACAGCCCGGTGCCCTAGCCGCAGTTGCTTTACAAAACCGCGCTGTTTGTCTAGACATAAGACGCAAACAGCGGTATTGTCCAACCTCAACGTGGCGTGACTCACAAGGAGGTTTGGCAGATGACCACATTCGAAGCGCAGCTGGGACAGGAAGCCGACCCGCTCGCCTGGCGGGACAAGAAGCGTCGCCTGTGGCTGATGGGGCTGATCGCGCCGACGGCGCTGTTCGTGATGTTGCCGCTCATCTGGGGCCTCAACACGTTGGGCTGGCACGCCGCCGCGCAGGTGCCGCTGTGGATCGGACCGATCCTGCTCTGGGTCGTGTTGCCGATCCTCGACCTGCGTTTCGGTCCCGACGGGCAGAACCCGCCCGACGAGGTCATGGAGCGGCTGGAGAACGACAAGTACTACCGCTACTGCACCTACTCCTACATCCCGTTCCAGTACCTCAGCGTGGTGATGGGCGCCTACCTGTTCACCGCCTCGGACCTGGGCTGGCTCGGCTTTGACGGCGCGCTCAGCTGGGCGGGCAAGCTGGGCCTGGCCCTATCCGTCGGCGTGCTCGGCGGCGTCGGCATCAACACCGCGCACGAGATGGGCCACAAGAAGGACTCGCTGGAGCGCTGGCTGTCCAAGATCACCCTGGCGCAGACCTGCTACGGGCACTTCTACATCGAGCACAACCGCGGCCACCACGTGCGCGTCGCCACCCCGGAGGACCCCGCGTCGGCCCGCTTCGGTGAGACCTTCTGGGAGTTCTTGCCGCGCAGCGTCATCGGCAGCCTGCGCTCGTCGCTGAAGTTGGAGGCGCAACGGATTCGCCGGCAGGGCGCCAGCCCCTGGAACCCGAAGACGTACGCGTCCAACGACGTCCTCAATGCGTGGCTGATGTCGGTGGTGCTGTGGGGCGCGCTGATCGCGGTCTTCGGCCCGGGCCTGATCCCCTTCGTCGTGATCCAGGCCGTCTTCGGGTTCAGCCTGCTCGAGTCGGTCAACTACCTGGAGCACTACGGGCTACTGCGGCAGAAGAATTCGAGCGGCCGCTACGAGCGGTGCACCCCGGCGCACAGCTGGAACTCCGACCACGTGGTGACCAACCTGTTCCTGTATCACCTACAGCGGCACAGCGACCACCACGCCAACCCGACCCGGCGCTACCAGACGCTGCGCAGCATGGCGGGTGCGCCCAACCTGCCGAGCGGGTACGCGTCGATGATCTCGCTCACCTACTTCCCGCCGCTGTGGCGCAAGGTGATGGATCACCGGGTGCTGGCGCACTACGACGGCGACATCACCCGCGTCAACATCGCGCCGCGGCTGCGCGAGAAGCTGCTGGCGAAGTACGCCGCATGACCGCCTACCGCTGCCCGGGTTGTGACTACGTCTACGACGAAGCGAAAGGCGAACCGCGGGAAGGCTTTCGGCCGGGCACGCCCTTCGCTGACATCCCCGAGGACTGGTGCTGCCCCGATTGTGCGGTGCGCGAGAAAGTCGATTTCGAACTATCAGGAGTGAACCGATGAACGAGGACTACAAGCTGTTCGTCTGCGTGCAGTGCGGATTCGAGTACGACGAGGCCAAGGGCTGGCCGGAGGACGGCATCGCCCCGGGGACCCGCTGGGACGACATCCCCGAGGACTGGAGCTGCCCGGATTGCGGTGCGGCGAAGACCGACTTCGAGATGGTGGAGATCGCCCGTTCGTGATCGCCGCCAACGCGGCGGCCAAAGCCGCTATTGTCGCGCCTGTGAAGCGGATGCCGTACGCCGAGGCCTCGCGCGCCCTGCTGCGCGACTCGGTGCTCGACGCGATGCGGGATCTGCTGCTGACCCGCGACTGGTCGGCCATCACGCTGTCGGACGTCGCCCGCGCCGCGGGCATCAGCCGGCAGACGATCTACAACGAGTTCGGCTCGCGCCAAGGCCTGGCGCAGGGGTACGGCCTGCGCCTGGCCGACCGGCTGGTCGACGCCGTCAACGCCGCGCTGGAAGCCAACGTCGGCAACATCTACGAGGCGTTTCTGCGGGGCTTTCGCGACCTGTTCACCGAGCTGTCGGCCGACCCGCTGGTGATCTCGCTGCTCACCGGCGTGGCCAAACCCGACCTGCTGCAGATCATCACCACCGACAGCGCGCCCATCATCAACCGTGCCTCCGAGCGGCTGACCAACGCGCTGACCCACAGCTGGGTGGCCACCAGCGACGAGGACGCCGGCGTGCTGGCGCGGGCCATCGTGCGGCTGGCGCTGAGCTATGTGTCGATGCCGCCCGAGGCGGACCACGACGTGGCGGCCGATCTGGCCCGGTTGATGACGCCGTTCGCCGAGCGGCACGGCGTCGTCAACGTCCCCTGAGCCCTTCCCTGCGCCGAGGTCCGCGCCGACCCGCGACTACAGTGGCGCAAGAACATACCTAAGCTAATTACCGCTTTCATCCGAGCGAGCCACAGGCGAGCGAGCCGAAAAAGGAAGAACACGCTATGACGACGACCGAAAACGCACTCACCCCCGACGTTCGAAACGGCATCGATTTCAAGGTCGCCGATCTGTCGTTGGCGGATTACGGTCGCCGGGACATCGAGCTCTCGGAGCAGGAGATGCCGGGTCTGATGTCGCTGCGCCGCGAGTACCACGACGTGCAGCCGCTCAAGGGCGCGCGCATCTCCGGTTCGCTGCACATGACCGTGCAGACCGCGGTGCTGATCGAGACCCTCGTCGCGCTGGGCGCCGAGGTGCGCTGGGCGTCCTGCAACATCTTCTCCACCCAGGACCACGCCGCCGCCGCGGTGGTCGTCGGCCCGCACGGCACGCCCGAGGAGCCCAAGGGCGTCCCGGTGTACGCGTGGAAGGGCGAGACGCTCGAGGAGTACTGGTGGGCGGCCGAGCAGGTGCTGACGTGGCCCGATAAAGACGGCGCCGCCGCGCCCGCGAACATGATCCTGGACGATGGCGGCGACGCCACCATGCTGGTGCTGCGCGGCGCGCAGTACGAGAAGGCCGGCGTGGTGCCGCCGGACGACGAGGACGACTCGACCGAGCACCGGGTGTTCCTGAACCTGCTGCGCAAGCGCTTCGAAACCGACAAGGACAAGTGGACCAAGATCGCCGCGTCGATCAAGGGTGTCTCGGAGGAGACCACCACCGGCGTGCTGCGGCTCTACCAGTTCGCCGCCGCCGGCGACCTGGCGTTCCCGGCGATCAATGTCAACGACTCGGTCACCAAGAGCAAGTTCGACAACAAGTACGGCTGCCGGCACTCGCTGATCGACGGCATCAACCGCGGCACCGACGTGCTGATCGGTGGCAAGAAGGTGCTGATCTGCGGCTACGGCGACGTCGGTAAGGGTTCGGCCGAGTCGGTCGCCGGCCAGGGCGCGCGGGTGACCGTCACCGAGATCGACCCGATCAACGCCCTGCAGGCGCTGATGGAGGGCTTCGACGTCAAGCGCGTCGAGGATGTGATCGGCGAGGCCGACATCGTCATCACCACCACCGGCAACAAGGACATCATCACCCTCGAGCACATGAAGGCGATGAAGGACAAGGCGATCCTGGGCAACATCGGCCACTTCGACAACGAGATCCAGGTGGCGCGGCTGGAGAAGTCGGGCGCCACCAAGACCAACATCCGGCCGCAGGTCGACCTGTGGACGTTCCCGGACACCGGCAAGTCGATCATCCTGCTGTCCGAGGGCCGGTTGCTGAACCTGGGTAACGCCACCGGGCACCCGTCGTTCGTGATGAGCAACAGCTTCTCCAACCAGGTCATCGCCCAGATCGAGCTGTGGACCAAGAACGACGAGTACGACAACGAGGTCTATCGGCTGCCCAAGCACCTCGACGAGAAGGTGGCCCGCATCCACGTCGAGGCGCTCGGCGGCAAGCTGACCAAGCTCACCAAGGAGCAGGCCGAGTACATCGGCGTCGACGTCGACGGTCCCTACAAGGCCGACCACTACCGCTACTGAGCCGGCGCTTCGGCCGAACGCCCGGCCAGCCGGGCGTTCGGCACCGCGTGCCCAGCCAGCCGGGCGCTCGACAACGGGCTAGGCTCGCGCCGTGCTGATCGCGATCGAGGGCATCGACGGCGCCGGCAAGCGGACGCTGACCGACAAGCTGCGCAAGCTGTTCGAGGCGGACGGCAAGTCGGTGGCCTTGCTGGCCTTCCCGCGGTACGGGCAGTCGGTGACCGCCGACATCGCGGCCGAGGCCCTGCACGGCGAGCACGGCGATCTCGCGTCGTCGGTGTACGCGATGGCGATGCTGTTCGCGCTGGATCGCGCGGGGGCCGTCGGCGACATCGAGGCGCTGCGCCGCGAGCACGACGTGGTGATCATGGACCGCTACGTCGCCTCCAACGCGGCCTACACCGCCGCCCGGCTGCATCAGGACGCGGCCGGGCCGGCCGTGGCATGGATACACGCGCTGGAATACGGGCGCCTCGGACTGCCCGCGCCCGACTGGCAGGTGCTGCTCGCGGTGCCGGCCGAGCTGGCCGGGCAGCGGGCCCGCCGCCGGGCCGAGTCCGATCCGGGCCGCAAGCGGGACAGCTACGAACGCGACGACGGGCTGCAGCAGCGCACCGGCGCGGTGTACGCCGACCTGGCCGCCGCGGGCTGGGGTGGTCGGTGGCTGAGCGTCGACGCGGACGTCGATCCCGGCCGGCTGGCCGCCGATTTGGCCGCCGACTAGCACAGATTTGTCACGATTCGGCCCTTTCGAAGAAGAAACGCCCGTGTGATGTCCGAGTTTTGTCCCGATCTGGTGACACCATGGACTCCATGAGGCAAAGGATTCTCGTCGTCGATGACGACGCTTCGCTCGCCGAGATGTTGACCATCGTGTTGCGGGGTGAGGGTTTCGACACTGCGGTCATCGGTGACGGCACCCAGGCCCTGACGGCGGTGCGCGAACTGCGCCCCGATCTGGTGCTGTTGGACCTGATGCTGCCCGGGATGAACGGCATCGACGTGTGCCGGGTGTTGCGCGCCGACTCCGGCGTGCCGATCGTCATGCTGACCGCCAAGACCGACACCGTCGACGTGGTCCTGGGCCTCGAGTCGGGCGCCGACGACTACATCATGAAACCGTTCAAGCCCAAGGAGCTGGTGGCGCGGGTGCGGGCGCGGCTGCGGCGCAACGACGACGAGCCCGCCGAGATGCTGTCCATCGCCGACGTGGAGATCGACGTGCCGGCGCACAAGGTCACCCGCAACGGCGAGCAGATCTCGCTGACACCGCTGGAATTCGACTTGCTGGTGGCGTTGGCGCGCAAACCGCGGCAGGTGTTTACTCGTGATGTGCTGCTCGAACAGGTGTGGGGCTATCGTCACCCGGCGGATACCCGTCTGGTGAACGTGCACGTCCAGCGTCTGCGCGCCAAGGTTGAGAAGGATCCCGAAAACCCGACCGTAGTGTTGACCGTTCGAGGAGTTGGGTACAAGGCCGGACCTCCGTGACCGGTAGGGACACGTGATCTGGGGCTCTCGGCGACGCACTCGGAGCCGTTGGGGACGCTCCGGTCCCATGACTCGTGGCATGGGCGCGGTGAGTCGCGCCGTGGCCATCGCCTGGCGGCGCTCGCTGCAACTGCGGGTTGTGGCGCTGACCCTGGGGTTGTCGCTCGCGGTCATCCTGGCGCTCGGTTTCGTGTTGACTTCTCAGGTCACCAACCGGGTGCTCGACGTCAAGGTCAAGGCCGCCATCGAGCAGATCGAGCGGGCGCGCACCACCGTCGGCGGGATCGTCAACGGCGAAGAGGCGCGATCCCTGGACAGCAGCCTGCAGCTGGCGCGCAACACGCTGACCTCCAAGACCGACCCGGCCTCGGGCGCGGGGATGGCGGGGGCCTTTGACGCGGTGTTGATGGTGCCGGGCGACGGCCCGCGCGCGGCGACCACCGCCGGGCCCGTCGACCAGGTGCCCGCTTCGCTGCGCGGCTTCGTCAAGGCCGGGCAGGCGTCCTACCAGTACGCCACCGTCCACACCGACGGGTTCTCCGGACCGGCGCTGATCATCGGCACGCCGGCGTCGTCTCAGGTGGCCAACCTGGAGCTCTACCTGATCTTTCCGCTCAAGAACGAGCAGGCCACCATCCAGCTGGTGCGCGGCACCATGATCACCGGCGGCGCGGTGCTGCTGGTGCTGCTGGCCGGGATCGCGCTGCTGGTGTCGCGGCAGGTGGTGGTGCCGGTGCGGTCGGCGTCGCGCATCGCCGAACGCTTCGCCGAAGGGCATCTGTCCGAACGCATGCCGGTGCGCGGCGAGGACGACATGGCCCGGCTGGCGATGTCCTTCAACGACATGGCCGAGAGCCTGTCGCGCCAGATCACCCAGCTGGAGGAGTTCGGTAATCTGCAGCGCCGCTTCACTTCCGACGTGAGCCACGAGCTGCGCACCCCGCTGACCACCGTGCGGATGGCCGCCGACCTGATCTATGACCACAGCGCCGACCTGGACCCCACGCTGGCGCGCTCCACCGAGCTGATGGTCAACGAGCTGGACCGGTTCGAGTCGCTGCTCAACGACTTGCTGGAAATCTCGCGGCACGACGCCGGCGTCGCGGAGCTGTCCGTCGAGGCGGTCGATCTGCGCACCACGGTGCGCAGCGCGCTGAGCAACGTCGGGCATCTGGCCGAGGACGCCGGCATCGAGCTGAAGGTCGACCTGCCGACCGAGGAGGTGATCGCCGAGGTCGACACCCGACGGGTGGAGCGCATCCTGCGCAACCTGATCGCCAACGCCATCGACCACGCCGAGCACAAGCCGGTCAAGATCCGGATGGCCGCCGACGAGGACACGGTGGCCGTCACCGTGCGCGACTACGGCGTCGGGCTGCGGCCCGGCGAGGAGAAGCTGGTGTTCAGCCGGTTCTGGCGGGCCGACCCTTCGCGGGTCCGGCGGTCCGGGGGCACCGGGCTGGGCCTGGCCATCAGCATCGAGGACGCGCGACTGCACCAGGGCCGGCTGGAGGCGTGGGGCGAACCCGGCGACGGCTCGTGTTTCCGGCTGACGTTGCCGCTGGTGCGTGGCCACAAGGTCACCACCAGCCCGCTGCCCATGAAGCCGATTCCGCAACCCGCTCCCAGCGGCCCGCAGCACGCGAAAGACCGTCCGCGCCAGCGTGAGCACGCCGAGAGGACCCTGTGATGCGGCGGCTGGTGGGCCTGCTGATGCTGGCCGCGCTGCTCGCCGGCTGCGCGGGGGTGCCCAGCTCGTCGGCGCCGCAAGCCATCGGCACCGTCGAGCGGCCGGCGCCGTCGAACCTGCCCAAGCCGACGCCGGGCATGGACCCGGACGTGCTGCTGCGCGAATTCTTCAAGGCCACAGCCGATCCCGCCAACCGCCACCTGGCCGCGCGGCAGTTCCTCACCCAGTCGGCGTCCAACGCCTGGGACGACGCCGGTAGCGCGCTGCTGATCGACCACGTGGTGTTCGTCGAAACCCGTGCGGCCGAGCGGGTTTCGGCCACCATGCGGGCCGACATCCTGGGTTCGCTGTCCGACGTGGGGGTGTTCGAAACCGCCGAGGGCGTGCTGCCCGACCCCGGGCCGATCGAATTGGTCAAGACCTCCGGCGGTTGGCGCATCGACCGGTTGCCCAACGGGGTGTTCTTGGACTGGCAGCAGTTCCAGTCCACCTACAAGCGCAACACCCTGTACTTCGCCGACCCGACCGGCAAGACGGTGGTCCCCGACCCGCGTTACGTCGCGGTGCCCGACCACGACCAGTTGGCCACCGAGCTGATCTCGAAGGTGATCGCCGGGCCGCGGCCGGAGATGGCGCACACCGTGCGCAACCTGCTCGCCCCGCCGCTGCGGTTGCGCGGGCCGGTGACCCGCGCCGACGGCGGCAAGAACGGCATCGGGCGCGGCTACGGCGGTGCGCGGGTCGAGCTCGAGAAGCTGTCCACCACCGATCCGCACAGCCGGCAATTGCTTGCGGCACAGATCATTTGGACGCTGGCCAGGGCCGACATCCGCGGCCCCTATGTGATCAACGCCGACGGCGCGCCGCTGGACGACCGGTTCCGCGACGGGTGGACCACCTCGGATGTCGCGGCCACCGATCCCGGCGCCGCCGACGGCGCGGGCGCGGGGCTGCACGCCCTGGTCAACGGCTCACTGGTGTCGCTGGACGGCCAGCACACCGTCACGGTGCCCGGCGCGTTCGGCCGCGTGGGCGACCAGACCGGCGCCGCGCTGTCGCGCTCCGGCCGGCAGGTGGCCTCGGTGGTGACGCTGCACCGCGGCGCCCCGGACATGGCCGCGTCCCTGTGGATCGGTGATCTGGGTCAGGAGGCCGTGCAGGCCGCCGACGGGCACAGCCTGTCGCGGCCGACGTGGTCGCTGGACGACGTGGTGTGGGTGGTCGTCGACGGCAACAACGTGTTGCGGGCGATTCAGGAGCCGGCCTCCGGGCAGCCCGCCCGGCTGCCGGTGGATTCGGTGGCGGTGGCCACCCGGTTCCCGGGGCCCATCACCGACCTGCAGCTGTCCCGCGACAGCACCCGCGCGGCCATGGTGATCGGCGGCCAGGTGATTCTGGCCAGCGTCGAGCAGACCCAGGCCGGGCAGTACGCCCTGACCTTCCCGCGCCGGCTCGGATTCGGGTTGGGCAATTCGGTGGTGTCGCTGTCGTGGCGCACCGGCGACGACATCGTGGTGACCCGCACCGACGCCAGCCATCCGGTGTCCTACGTGAACATCGACGGGGTGAACTCCGACGCGCCGCCACACGGTCTGCAGATGCCGGTGACCACGGTGGTCGCCAACCCGTCGACGGCCTACGTCGCGGGACCGCAAGGGGTGCTGCAGTATTCGCCGTCGGCCGACGGTCAGCAAGGCTGGTCGGAGGTGCCCGGACTCACGGTGCCCGGGGCGGCACCGGTGCTGCCGGGGTAGCGCACAAGCTCGGTGTCACACCCACCCGCCACACTGACGCCATGCTCGACCTGTTCCTGCCGGCCGAATGCGGCGGCTGCGGGGCGCCGTCGACCCGCTGGTGCGACGCGTGCGCCGCCGAGCTGTCGGTGCCGGCCGACCAGCCGCATGTGGTGACCCCGCGCATCGACCCGGAGGTCCCGGTGTTCGCGCTTGGCCGCTACGCCAACGCGCGCCGGCACGCGATCCTGGCGCTCAAGGAGCGGGGCCGGGCGGACCTGGTCGAACCGCTGGCGCGGCCCCTGGCCGTCGGCGTGCACCGGTTGCTGTCGTGGGGGATCGTGCCCACCCCGCTGACCGTCGTTCCCGCGCCCACCCGGCGCTCGGCCGCGCGGCGGCGCGGCGGTGACCCCGTCGCCCGGCTGGCGCGCGCCGCGGTGGCGCGGCATCCGGAGATCGCCGTCGTCGCGGCGTTGCGGCTCAAGGCGCTGACCCGTGACTCGGTGGGCCTGGGCACGGCCGCGCGCGAGCGCAACATCACCGGCCGGGTGGTGTTGCGCGGCCCACCGCCGCGCACCGAAGTCATGGTCGTCGACGACATCGTCACCACCGGTGCGACCGCGCGCGAGTCGGTGCGCATCCTGCACGCCGCCGGGGTCCGGGTCGCCGCGGTGCTGGCGCTGGCCGCCGTGTGAACCTCACCGCCGCCAGGCCGAGCCCGTGAGCCGGCCAAGAGGTTGTGAAGAACTCGCAACAGCCGGACCAAATTAGTGGCTCGGCAGGCGAACACGAGCTAACGTCGAGAACAACGAAGAACGACTCATCGGTCTGACTCACTGGTCGCGATTTTCCAGGTGGGACCCATCCGCGGGAAGGGGTGAGTAATCGACACCTTGCACCGGCGGGCAGCCTGCGGCGGTAGCCAGTCTCGAACCGCTCTCACCTCGTCGGCGCATCAAGCAGCCGGGCACGCAGGGCGCGTGCGACGTGAAAAGAGAAACGAGTTGTCACGTATGTCAAGGCTATCCGTGGATTCCGGTCAGATTCTGGACCAACCGCCCATCACCGATGAGCAAGCCCCACCGACAACCACCGCCGATGTTGTGTTCAAGGGCCGCAACGTTGAAATCCCCGATCATTACCGTCTGTACGTCTCGCAAAAACTCGCCCGGCTCGAGCGGTTCGACCGCTCCATCTATCTCTTCGATGTCGAGCTCAAGCACGCGCCCAACCGGCGCCAGCGCAAATCCTGTCAGCGCGTGGAGATCACCGCCCGCGGCCGCGGCCCGGTGACCCGGGCGGAGGCTTGTGCCAACAGTTTCTACGCCGCGTTCGAGTCCGCGGTCGACAAGCTGGAGAACCGGCTGCGCCGCGTCAAGGACCGTCGCAAGGTCCACTACGGGGACAAGACCCCGGTGTCACTGGCCGCGGCCACCGCGGTGCCACCCGTCCCGCCGGACAGCGCGCCGCAGCCCGCGCCCGCCGAGCGCGACGGCGTGGAACCTGACCACGAGCCCGGGCGGATCGTGCGGACCAAGGAGCACCCGGCGACGCCGATGACGGTCGACGACGCGCTCTACGAGATGGAGCTGGTCGGACACGACTTCTTCCTATTCCACGACAAGCAGACCGAACGGCCCAGCGTGGTCTACCGGCGGCACGCCTACGACTACGGCCTGATCAGGCTGTCCTGACGGGGCTGGTTGGGCGGCGACCCGCTACGCCCGGCGTTGCCGCGCTTGCGATCGCCGCTACGGCGGTACCCACGGGGTCGTCGCCTACCATGGGAGTCGCTCAAGAAAAGACTCCTACCAACAGGGGCACATCCCAAAAGGGGACAACACCGTGCTGTCGAAGTTGCTGCGCCTTGGCGAAGGTCGCATGCTCAAGCGTCTCAAGCGGGTGTCTGACTACGTCAACACCTTGTCCGACGAGATCGAGAAGCTCACCGACGCCGAGTTGCGGGCCAAGACCGACGAGTTCAAGAAGCGGCACGCCGACGGCGAAAGCCTCGACGACCTGCTACCCGAGGCGTTCGCCGTCGCCCGCGAGGCCGCGTGGCGGGTGCTCGACCAGCGGCACTTCGACGTGCAGGTGATGGGCGGTGCCGCACTGCACTTCGGCAACGTCGCCGAGATGAAGACCGGTGAGGGCAAGACCCTGACCTCGGTGCTGCCGGCCTACCTCAACGCCATTGGCGGTAAGGGTGTGCACGTCGTCACCGTCAACGACTACCTGGCCAAACGTGACAGCGAGTGGATGGGCCGCGTGCACCGCTTCCTCGGCCTCGAGGTCGGGGTGATCCTGGCCCAGATGACGCCGGACGAACGCCGGGTCGCCTACAACGCCGACATCACCTACGGCACCAACAACGAGTTCGGCTTCGACTACCTGCGCGACAACATGGCGCATTCGCTCGACGACCTGGTCCAGCGCGGGCACAACTTCGCCATCGTCGACGAGGTCGACTCCATCCTGATCGACGAGGCCCGCACCCCGCTGATCATCTCGGGCCCCGCCGACGGCGCCTCCAACTGGTACCTCGAGTTCGCCCGGCTGGCGCCGCTGATGGAGAAGGACACCCACTACGAGGTGGACCTGCGCAAGCGCACCGTCGGCGTGCACGAGCTGGGCGTGGAGTTCGTCGAGGACCAGCTCGGCATCGACAACCTCTACGAGGCCGCCAACTCGCCGCTGGTCAGCTACCTCAACAACGCGCTGAAGGCCAAGGAGCTGTTCAACCGCGACAAGGACTACATCGTGCGCGACGGCGAGGTCCTGATCGTCGACGAGTTCACCGGCCGCGTGCTCTACGGCCGCCGGTACAACGAGGGCATGCATCAGGCCATCGAGGCCAAGGAGCACGTGGAGATCAAGGCCGAGAACCAGACGCTGGCCACCATCACGCTGCAGAACTACTTCCGGCTCTACGACAAGCTCGCCGGCATGACCGGTACCGCCCAGACCGAGGCGGCCGAGCTGCACGAGATCTACAAGCTCGGCGTGGTGCCGATCCCGACCAACAAGCCGATGATCCGCGCCGACCAGTCCGACCTGATCTACAAGACCGAGGAAGCCAAGTACATCGCGGTGGTCGACGACGTCGTCGAGCGCTACGAAAAGGGTCAGCCGGTGCTGATCGGTACCACCAGCGTGGAGCGCTCGGAGTACCTGTCGCGCCAGTTCCAGAAGCGCCGCGTGCCGCACAACGTGCTCAACGCGAAGTTCCACGAGCAGGAGGCGACCATTGTCGCGGTCGCCGGCCGCCGCGGCGGCATCACCGTCGCGACCAACATGGCGGGCCGCGGAACCGACATCGTGCTCGGCGGCAACGCCGACTTCCTCACCGACCAGCGGCTGCGCGAGCGCGGCCTCGACCCGGTCGAGACGCCCGAGGAATACGACGCCGCCTGGCACGAGGAACTGCCCAAGGTCAAGGAGGAGGTCGCCGCCGAGGCCGCCGAGGTGATCGAGGCCGGCGGCCTGTACGTGCTGGGCACCGAGCGGCACGAATCCCGGCGCATCGACAATCAGCTGCGCGGCCGCTCCGGCCGGCAGGGCGACCCGGGCGAGTCGCGGTTCTACCTGTCGCTGGGCGACGAGCTCATGCGGCGGTTCAACGGCGCCGCGCTGGAGGCGATGCTCAACCGGCTGAACCTGCCCGACGACGTGCCGATCGAGGCCAAGATGGTCACCCGGGCGATCAAGAGCGCCCAGACCCAGGTCGAGCAGCAGAACTTCGAGGTCCGCAAGAACGTCCTGAAGTACGACGAGGTGATGAACCAGCAGCGCAAGGTGATCTACGCCGAGCGCCGCCGCATCCTGGAGGGCGAGAACCTCAAGGAGCAGGCGCTGGACATGGTGCGCGACGTGGTCACCGCCTACGTCAACGGCGCCACCTCCGAGGGCTACGCCGAGGATTGGGACTTGGAAGCGCTGTGGACGGCGCTCAAGACGCTGTACCCGGTGGGCATCGACCATGCGACGCTGACGCGCCGCGACGCCGACGCCGACCTCGACGACCTCACCCGCGAGGAGCTGCTCGAGGCGCTGCTCAAAGACGCCGAAAACGCTTATGCCATAAGGGAAGCCGAGCTCGAGGAGATCGCCGGCGAGGGCGCGATGCGCCAGCTGGAGCGCAACGTGCTGCTCAACGTGATCGACCGCAAGTGGCGCGAGCACCTCTACGAGATGGACTACCTCAAGGAGGGCATCGGGCTGCGCGCGATGGCCCAGCGCGACCCGCTCGTCGAGTACCAGCGCGAGGGCTACGACATGTTCATGGCGATGCTCGACGGCATGAAGGAAGAGTCGGTCGGGTTCCTGTTCAATGTCACCGTCGAGGCGGTGCCCAGCCCGCAGGTCGCGCCGGTACAAGCCCCGGAGGGGCTGGCCGAATTCGCCACCGCCGCGGCCGGCAAGCAGGGCGGCGCGGCGACGGCCGTGCGCGAAGAGGCCCCAACCCAATTGCGCGCCAAGGGCATTGACAACGAAGCGCCGGCCATGACCTACTCCGGACCGGCGGAGGACGGCTCGGCGGCGGTCCAGCGCAACGGCGGCGATTCCAAGACGCCGGCCGGGGTTCCCGGGGGTGCCAGCCGGCGCGAGCGGCGCGCCGCGGCGCGGCAACAGGGTCGCGGCGCCAAGCCACCCAAATCGGTCAAGCGCCGCTAGCCGCGCGCCCAACCTCGCCAATACGTTTCTCGGCCCGGCAGCAACGCCAATGCCCTAGGCTTAGCAGGCATCGGCTTGTGTGTGGCTACAGTGACGCCGCGCCGGTGAGGGTCGGGAAAGGGGCGAGTTCCATGCCCTTCGACGGAGCCGTGTCCCGGACGGACATCCTGGCCGCGCTATCTCTGGCGATCGACCTCGGGCTCGGGCAGCCGATGGATCACATGCTGCGGTCGGCGGCGATGGGCTCGCGATTGGCGATGCGGCTCGGACTCGACGAGCGCGAGCGCGGGACGGTTTTTTACACGGCCCTGGTGATGTGGATCGGCTGTCACGCCGACTCGCACGAGTATGTGCAGTGGTTCGGCGACGACATCGCGGTGCGACATGACAGCCACTACATCGACTGGTCCGGCGCGCCATACCGCCGCTTCCTGATGAGCAATTTGGGCCGTGGGTCGACGTTGCCGAAACGAGCCCGGTTGGCGGCCAAAGTTTTCTGGGACGCACGCGGGAATCTCGGCGGGTTGGTGCACTCCCATTGCCTCTCGGCGGCATTACTCGCCGAGGAGATCGGCCTGGGCGCCGATGTGTGTCAAGCCCTGCCTTATGCATACGAGCGATGGGACGGCAGCGGTCTTCCCGCCGGGGCCGCGGGAAACCAGATACCGATGGCCATGCGGGTGGCGCAGATTTGCGACATCGCCGAAGTGCACCATCGCGCTTACGGCGCCAGCGCCGCGATCGCCGAGATTCGCCGCCGTAGCGGCAAGCAGTTTGACCCGGATATCGTCGCGGTGTTCACCGCGGCCGCCGACGACCTGCTGCTCGAGCACGAAGATGTCTGGTCGACCGCTGCCGACTTGGCTCCGGATCCGGGCGAAGCGCTGAGCGGTCCCGCGCTGGACCGGCTGCTGTGCGCGATGGGTGACTTCGCGGATCTGAAATGCCCGTTCACTCTTGGTCATTCACGCGCCGTCGCGCAGCTGGCCGAGAGCGCAGGGAAATGCGCCGGGCTGGCGCAGGACGAAATCGATATCTTGCGTCGGGCCGGCTACGTTCACGATCTCGGTCGCATCGGGGTGTCGAACCGGGTGTGGGAAAAGCCGGGCGCGTTGACCCACGTCGAACGCGAGCGGGTGCATTTGCATCCCTATCTGACCGGCAGGATTTTGGCCCGGGTCGGCGGACTGAAGGCGGTCCGGGAGGTCGCGGTGAACCATCACGAGCGACTGGACGGCTCGGGCTACCCGAACGGTCTGCGCGGTGATGACCTGTCGGTTCGCGACCGGCTGCTCGCTGCCGCCGAAAGCTATTGCTCCTCAATGGAACCGCGTCCGTATCGCGATGCGCGCGACGAAGCCGCCGCGGCCGGGAAACTGCGAGAAGAAGCGGTCCGCGGCCACCTGGACGGCGACGCGGTCGAAGCCGTGTTGCAGGCCGCGGGCCATCGGCCGTCGCGCAGAGCCGCCAGGCCGGCGGGGCTGACCCGGCGCGAGGCCGAGGTGTTGCTCCATGTCGCACAGGGACACTCCAACAAGGAGATCGCCTCGGCGTTGTGGATTTCCGAGAAGACGGTTCGTAATCACGTCGAACACATCTACGCCAAGATCGGGGTCTCGAACCGGATCGGGGCCAGCCTGTACGCGACCCGGCACGGCTTGGCCGGCGGGGCACCCAACTGACCCGTTGCGATGTTTGGGGCGAATGCCCCATGTGCCGGTGAGCGAATCTGGGCGAATATTTCCGCATGATCAGCAATGCCACCGGCCCAGCCGCCGCGGCCGTCCCGTTGGAACCGCAACCGGCGCCCTCGTCGGCGCTGTGGAACCGGGTGCTCACCGACGGCCACGCTTCCCTGGTCAGGGCAAGGCACGCGTTTCGCTACCTGCCCTCGGCGCCGCGATGCAAGCTGTGCAACAACCCGTTCGGTGGACCCGTCGGTCGGCTCTTCGCCGTAGCCGGCTTCCGCCGGTCGCGCAAGAATCCCAACCTGTGCATGCGCTGCTGCGATGCACTGCCGCAAGGCGGAGCCGAGGTCGACATCGCGGTGCTGTTCGCTGATGTTCGCGGCTCCACGGCGCTGGGACACTGTAGGGCCGCCGCGGACTTCGCTGCGGTGCTCAACCGGTTCTATTGTGCCGCAACGCAAACCCTGCTGCGCCATGACGCGGTGATTGACAAACTCATCGGTGATGAGGTGATGGCGTTTTTCGTGCAAGGCATCAGCGGCCCCACCTATCGTCAACGGGCCGTCGAGGCGGGCGTCGACCTGCTCGAAGCGGTCGGGTACGGCACTGCGGGTGGACCCTGGCTGAACGTCGGCGTCGCCGTGCACGCGGGTATCGCGTACGTGGGCAACGTCGGCGAGGCCGTCGTCGATTTCACCGCACTCGGTCGTCCGGTCAACGCCGCGGCCCGGATGCAACAACTCGCCTCCGGTGGCGAGTTGTTGATCGCCGGTGGGGTCGCCGACGAAATGACGGCCCACCTGGCGCGGCGCACGCTGAACCTGCGGGGACACGACGAGCCGATCGACGCCTTCGTCCATCAAGCCTGAGCCGGTGCCGTATTCAACCTTGTTGTGCCCCTTGGACTTACAGGCAGCCGATCCCGCGGTCCCGGTGCAGGACCGCGGGCCCGGCGTGGCTGTCATCGCGTGGCTGCACCGGGCCGGGATCGCCGGTCCAGCAACCACGCGGTGGC
>NZ_LZLL01000103.1:0-22909 GCF_001669335.1 Mycobacterium sp. 1245852.3
CGTCCATGCCCGGCGGCTGGGGGCGGGGATCGACGTTCGGGTCCGCGTGGGCCATGCCGGCGCCGCTCGCCAGGGCGATGGCCGTCGTCGCGCAGACCAGCATTGCGCGAGTCCGGGTGCGAACCGTCATCGCCGCCTCCTCGGTTTCTGGCCGAATTGCTGGCTGCTGAAACGCCGATTCTACCGTTGACCGCATATCGCGTAACAGTTACAAACCCACAACGACTTCGGTGGGCCGCCCAGCAAATCTCGTGACTCGAAACGCCGGGTGCGTACGGTGTCGCCCGTGAGGCCGATTGCCGTGGTCGTTCGTCGCGCCCTGGTGGCCGCCGCCTGCCTGGCCGTTTCGCTGCCTACGGCGCCGTCGACATGCGCGGATCCCGACGCCGCCCCGGTTGCTGCGGAAGCGGCGCCGGAGGCGGAGGGAGCGATTCCCTCGAATCCCCCCGCAGTCCTGCACACCCCCGACGGCTGGACCCTCGGTCTGGGCGCCCGCGACGAGCAGCAGGTTCCGGTGGCACCGTTGACCACCGCGGTGTCGTCCCGCGAATACGTCGCCAGCGGGATATTCGTCGGCTCCCTCATCGGGCCGGGACCGCCCCAGGGCGTCCTCGAGGTGGGCTATGAGATCGGCTGTGGCATCGACATGAGCACGTCGGACGGCGTCACGATCGGTGGCAGCGCCGGCATCACCCCGGGTGTGACCGGACCGGTGACCGGAGTGCCGGGAGACGTGCTTCCGTTGGTCGTCGCCCCGATCGCGGGCATCCTCAACGTGGGGCTCAAGCCGGGCCTGGTCGTCGTGGTGCCGGTGGTCAAGAAACAGTTCAGGGCACCGAATCCCTGGGTGATGGTCAGCAACTTCCACGTCAAGATCGACGGTTGCGTGGGTGAGTCGTTCATCCGCTCCTACGCGGTGCTCAATCGAGTGACCGACCAATCCGATGTGGTGCTGTCCTACGTCGGCGTCACCAAGAAAGTCTGAGCGGGCTCGCCGCTCAGCCCCGGGGGATGCCCGCCAGCTTGTCGGCGAACTTGGCCTCGGCGGCCGCCCGCAACCGCAGCAGATGTTCGGAGGGAAACAGATCCGGCGCGGGTTCACGGTCCTTCAGCAACAGCCGGGCCAGCGTGACCTTGTGCACTTCGGTCGGACCGTCGGCCAGCCCGAGCACGAACGACTCGACCAGATACTGCACGAACGGCATCTCGTGGGTGGTGCCCAACGAGCCGTGCAACTGAAGCGCCCGCGATGACACGTCGTGCAGCACCTTCTGCATCATCGCCTTGACCGCCGAGATGTCGGCCCGAACGGCCTTGTAGTCGTTGAATTGGTCGATCTTCCAAGCTGTTTGGAGCGTCAGCAGCCGGAACGCCTCGATCTCCATCCAGGAGTCGGCGACCATCTCCTGCACCAGCTGCTTGTTGGCCAGCACCTCGCCCTGGGTGTAGCGCGACGCGGCCCGTTCGCAGATCATGTCGAAGATCCGCCGGACCAGTCCCACGGTGCGCATCGCGTGGTGAATCCGCCCGCCGCCCAGGCGGGTCTGCGCGACGACGAACGCCCCGCCGCGCGGCCCCAGCATGTTCTCGGCGGGCACCCGGACGTTGTCGTAGCGCACATAACCCTCACGCCCACCGCCGATCGGCTGGTATCCCAGCCCGACGTCGCGCAGCACGTTGATGCCGGGGGTGTCGCCGGGGACGACGAACATCGAGTAGCGCTCGTAGGGCGGCGCGTCGGGATCGGTCATCGCCATCACGATCAGGAACGACGCCATCGAGGCGAACGACGAAAACCACTTCTCCCCGTTGATGACCCAGTGATCACCGTCTTGTACGGCGGTGGTGCGGAACACCTTCGGGTCGGCGCCGCCCTGTGGCTCGGTCATCGAGAAACAGGAGATGATGCGGTTGTCCAGCAGCGGCTCCAGATAGCGCTCTTTGAGCTCGGGTGTGCCGTAGTGCGCCAGGATTTCGCTGTTGCCCGAATCAGGGGCCTGCGACCCGAAGACGATCGGCGCGCATTCCGAGCGCCCCAGAATCTCGTTGAGCAGCGCCAATTTCACCTGCCCATAGCCCGGACCGCCCAGGTGCGGGCCCAGGTGGGTCGCCCACAGCCCGCGCTTTTTCACGATGTCCTGCAGCGGCGGGATCAGCGCCTGACGCACCGGGTCATTGAGGTCGTGGGATTCGGTGACAATCAAGTCGATCGGCTCGCACTCCTCGCGCACGAAGCCTTCGACCCACTGCAGTTGTTCGGCCCACTCCGGGTCGGTGGAGAAGTCCCACGACATGTGTCGTCCTCTCTGGATCGGTCACTTTGCACTGCTCTGGGCCACCACGCCGGCATCCTCCAGCGCGGTGATGTCGTTGGCGGCCAGGCCCAGCTCGCGCAGCACCGCGCGGGTGTGATCGCCGGGTAGCGACGGAGGCGCGGGCGTGGCCGGACGGGTCCGGGAGAAGCGCGGGGCCGGTGCGGGCTGGGTGAGGCCGTCAAGCTCGACGAACGTGCGCCGCGCGACGTTGTGTGGATGCCGCGGCGCCTCGGTCAGCGAAAGCACCGGTGTCGCACAGCATCCCGGCGTGCCCAGCAGGCGCTCCCATTCGGCGCGGGACTTCTCGGCAAAGCGCGCGGCCAGTGCGGCCCGGTGGTCGGCCCACGCCGTCGGATCGTCGTCGTCGTGCGGCACGTTCACGCCGAGCCGATCGCACAGTTCGGCGTAGAACTTCGGCTCCATGGCGCCGACGGCCATGTGGCCCCCGTCGGCCGTGGCGTAGGTGCCGTAGAAGTGCGCGGCGCCGTCGAGCAGATTGTCCTGACGCCGGTCGCGCCACGTGCCCGCCGACAGCATGCCGAAATACGGTGCCAGCAGCGCGGCGACGCCGTCGACCATCGCCACGTCGAGGACCTGCCCCTGACCCGACTGGCGGGCCTCCAGGATCGCGCTGAGCAGACCGACCGCCAATAGCATTGCGCCGCCGCCGTAATCGCCGACGAGATTCAAGGGCGGCACCGGTGATTCGGCGGTGCCGATGGCGTGCAGGGCGCCCGTGAGCGCAAGGTAATTGATGTCATGCCCGGCGTGACCGGCCAAGGGCCCGTCCTGTCCGTAGCCGGTCATGCGGGCATAGACCAGCCGGGGGTTGCGCGTCCGCAACGCATCCGGGCCGATGCCCAGGCGCTCGGCCACCCCAGGCCGGTACACGTCCACGAAGGCATCGGCGTCGGCGGTCAGGCGGTGGACGAGGTCGCGCCCGCGTGGGTCCTTCACATCGGCGGCCAGTGACCGCTGGCTGCGGCGGACCGTGTGGTCGACGGGCGGCGGACCGTCGACACCGGCCAGCGCGTCGATGCGGATGACTTCGGCGCCCAAGTCGCCCAACAGCATTCCGCACAGCGGTGCGGGCCCCAGGCCGCCCATCATGACGATGCGCACACCGCGCAGCGGACCGGTCATGACGACCACTTCTTGCGGCGCTGCGCCGCCTCGTCGGTGGCGTGGGAAATCACCTGGTTGCGGTTTTCCAGTTCCATCGCCGACGCCAGGCTCGCGGCGTCGGTGTTGATTTGAAGGGCGCGCTTGGTCAGTTGCGCGCCCAGCGGGGCGTGGCCGGCGATCAGCGACGCCAGCTCGACCGCGCGGTCGGCCAGTCGGTCCGGCTCGACGACCTCACTGACCAGCCCGCGACGGTCGGCCTCGGTGGCCGAAACGGTGCGACCGGACAGCATCCAGTCGGCGGCCACGCTGGTGCCGACGATGCGCGGCAGGTGGTAGCTCATGCCCATCTCGGCACCCGAGAGCCCGAGCAGGATGGCGGCATTGGCGAAAGATGCTGCCGTCGAACAGATTCGGATGTCGGCGGCCAGGCACAGCGCGAGTCCGGCGCCAACGCAGGGGCCATTGACCGCGGCGATGACGGGCTGCGGCAACGCGCGCACCGCTTCGGCGAGGGCGGCCATCCTTTCCTGGAAGCGCATCCGGTCCAACGCGGGTGCGCTCGCTTCGAGCATCGAGGGGCCGAAGTCGCGCACGTCGATGCCCGCGCAGAACCCGCGTCCGGCGCCGGTCAGCACCACGGCGTGTACGGCCGGGTCGGCGGCCAGATCGCCGAGCCCGTTGCGCAATTCGGTCTGCATCGCCTCGTTGATGGCGTTGAGCCGCTGCGGGCGATTCAGCCGCAGGACGGCGACCCCGTCGCAGGGCCGTTCGAGGGACACGGTGTCCGCCATGTTCACACCCGCTCGATGATCGTCGCCGTGCCCATCCCGCCGCCGGTGCACATGGTGACCAGACCCGTTGTCAGGTCACGACGTTCGAGCTCGTCCAGGACGGTGCCGATCAGCATGGCGCCGGTGGCGCCGATGGGGTGCCCGAGCGCGATCGCCCCGCCGTTGACGTTGACCACCTCGGGGTCGATGTCGAGGTCGCGCATCGTCTTGAGCGGGACGGCGGCGAAGGCCTCGTTGATCTCCCACAGATCGATGTCGGCCACGGTCATGCCCGCCCGCTGAAGACATCGCTGGGCCGCGGGGCCGGGGGCGGTGAGCATGATGATGGGTTCGCTGCCGATGGCCGCGGTGGCCCTGATCTGCGCGCGCGGTGTGACCCGATGGGTGTGCAGCCAGTTCGACGAGGCCAGCGCAACCGCCGCGGCGCCATCGACGACACCGGACGAGTTGCCCGCATGGTGCACGTGATCGATGCGGTCGATGTCGGGGTAGCGCTGCAGGCAGATCTCGTCGAACGTGCGTTGCTCGCCGTCGGCGCACGCGGCGCCCAGCGCGGCGAAGGCCGGTTTGAGGCGGGCCAGCGACTCGGTGGTGGTACCGGGGCGGGGATGCTCGTCGCGTTCGACGCGACCGTGCGGAGTCGGCACGTCGATCAGCGACCGCTCGAAGCGGCCCTGCTCGATGGCCGCGCCGGCGCGGCGCTGGCTCTGCGCGGCGTAGGCGTCGACGGTCTCGCGGTCGAATCCCTCCAGGGTGGCGATCAGGTCGGCCGAAATACCCTGCGGGACGGTCGGATACAGCGCACGAAGATCCGGGTTGTTGCCGTCGATGGTCGGGACTCCCGCGGTGACGTCCCAGCGTGACATGGATTCGACGCCGCCGGCGATCATCAGATTCTCGCTGCCGGCGGCGATGGCCGAGGCCGCCACGGTCACCGCCTGCTGACCCGACCCGCAGAATCGGCTCAGCGTCATCCCGGGCACGCTCTGCGGCCAGCCGGCCAGCAGCACCGACAGGCGGGCGATGTCGTCGCCGTGGTCTCCGGACAGGATGCCGTTGCCCGCGATCACGTCGTCGACGTCGGCCGGGTCGAAGCCGACCCGCTCGGCCAGTGCGGTCAGGCACCGCGCGAGCAGGGCCTGCGGGTGCACGCCGTGCAGTCCGCCGTCGGGGCGGCCGCGCCCGCGGGGCGTGCGGACCGCGTCGAGAATCCAGGCGTCGATGAGGGACTCCGATCGTTGTGGTTCGGACGAGACCGGCACAGGTCACCAGCGATCGTAATCCGTCTCTCGGCAGTGGAGAACCGCCTTCTCAAAATTAGCGAAGCTGTTCTCGTTCGGGGCCCCAGGTCGTCACGACTCCAGGTCGAGCGCCGCCCCGATCAACGCGAGGTGGCTGAGGCCCTGCGGCAGGTTGCCCATGAACGAGCGGTCGTCGGCATCGATCATTTCGGGCAACACGCCGACGTCGTTGGTCAGCTCGACGAGTTCGGCCATCAGGTCACGGGCCTCTGACGTGCGACCCACATGGTGCAGCGCCGAGACGGCCCAGAACGAGCATGCGACGAACGCCCCTTCGCGTTCCTCGTCACGCGCGCCACTGAACCGGAAAAGCAAAGGCCCGCAGCCTAACTCGCGACGTAGTGCGTCGATCGTGGCGGACATCCGTTCGCCACGGTCAAACCCGCTGCCGGCGTGCAGCAGAATCGACGCGTCCAGCTGACCGCTGCCCGGAAACCATTCGTAGCTGCCCAGCTCGTCATTCCAGCAGTGGCGCTGCACCCAATCGCTGATCCGCTCGGCCTCGCCGGCCCAGCGGCCGGGGTCGCCGGGAATCTGGCCCTGGTCGGCCAGGTAGACCGCGCACCGCAGCGCCTGCCAACAGCCGAGCTTGGACGTCGTGTAGTGCTCTTGCGCGGCAATTCCCACATGCCGGCGTCGCGGTGGCGCCAGGCGTCGCACGCCCGATCTGCGAAATCCGCCAGCAGATGGCCGGTTTCGGTATCCAGGACGTGGCCGCTGTCAACGTAGAGCCGCACTGTGTCAAAGAGGTCGGCGAAGATGCTCAGCTGCAGCTGCCCGTCGGCGCGGTTACCGGTCACCACCGGGCCGATTCCGCGCCAGCCGGCCGCCTCGAACCGGCTCACCGGGGGAGGCGGTGAACCGTCGAGGCAGTAGAAGACACCCACATCGGGAATGTGCCGGCGGACGGTTCGCAGCAGCCAAGCCACGGCGGCGTGCGTCTCCTCGCGAATCCCGAAGCGGCGCAAGGCGGACAGCGTGTATGCGGTATCGCGGATCCATGCGAAGCGGTAGTCCCAATTCTTTCCGCCCGACATCCGTTCGGGCAGCGAGGTGGTCGCGGCCGCCGCGATGGCGCCGGTCGGACTGAAGATGAGCAGCTTGAGTAGCAACACACTGCGACGCACCGCCTCGGCCCACGACTCGGGGCATTCGAACTGCCCGGACCAGTTCCGCCAGAACGCGATGGTCTTGTCCAGCCCCTCGTCGATGTCGGACGCCGACGACAGCATCAGCGGTTCGGACTCCGAGGCGACCAGGCCGATCAGCCTCCGCAGGCCGGCCGTCGCGGTGAACGTTCCGGACGCCGTCTGGTCGGTCCACTCGACGTCGAGCTGCTCCGAGACACACACGCCCACGTTGAGCGACCCGGCTCGCAGCACCGCGCCGTGCGGGGTGCGCCGCGCCCACGGCGAGGAATGGTCGAAGCAGGTCCCCGGCGCGACCCGCCAGCGCATCGGCACCGTCCCGTCGAGGCCCTCCACGCGGCGGGCGAGTTCGGTCCACGGCAGCCGGCCACCGAAGCCGATGTTCAGCGCGTCGGTGACCCGGACCCGTCCCGACTCGGTGACGAAGGTCGTTTCCAGAACGTTGGTCTTCGGCAGGTAACGCCGCCGCGTGTGAAACGGGACGGTCGGCGTCAGGTCCAGGCGTCCGCCGTTGGGTTGGTCGAGCAGCGCGGCGAATACCGGGAGCGAATCCAAATCCGGAATCGGAAACCAATCAATGGCGCCGTCTTCGGCCACCAGCGCCACCGTGCGGCCGTCACCGATCGCCGCATAGCTACTCAGCGCCGCGAAACCGGCTGTGCGGTAAGGAGATTCGGTCGGCGCCGAGGTCTCGGTATCAAGTTCTGGCGCCGGCACGTAGGAACGGGTTCCCCCACACGCCGCAGGTAAACGGCGCGGTGGGTGCATAACCGGGCGCGCAGCGGGTAGCCGGGCGCCATGACCAAGATCGGATACTTTCTCACCTGCGAGCAATTCGGCCCGAAGGAGCTCATCGACCAGGCCAAGCGGGCCGAGGACGCGGGATTCGACGCGCTGTGGATCTCCGACCACTATCACCCCTGGAATGACGAGCAGGGTCAGAGCCCTTTCGTGTGGGGAGTGATCGGTGCGTTGTCGGAGGCGACGTCGTTACCGGTCAGCACCGCCGTCACCTGCCCGACCATTCGGATCCACCCGGCGATCATCGCGCAGGCCGCGGCCACCGCGGCCGTGCAGCTAGACGGGCGCTTCGTGCTGGGGGTCGGCAGCGGCGAGGCGCTCAACGAGCACATCCTGGGCGATCCCTGGCCGTCGGCCGGTGTGCGGCTCGAGATGCTCGAGGAGGCGATCGACGTCATTCGCAAGCTGCACAAGGGCGGCGAGGTCAGCCACCACGGCAAGCACTACGAGGTGCAGGAGGCCCAGGTCTACACCCGGCCCGAGCAGCCGGTGCCGATCTACGTCTCGGCATTCGGCCCGCAGGCCGTGGAGCTGGCCGCCCGCATCGGCGACGGCTACAGCATCGCCATGCCCGACGGGGACCTGGTCAAGCAGTTCCGCGAGGCCGGGGGCGGCAACAAGCCGGTGCAGGGCGGAACGAAGGTGTGCTGGGACGCCGACGCCGACGCCGCGCTGAAAACCGCGCACCGGTTGTGGGCCAACGAGGGGTTGCCCGGCCAGACGTCCCAAATCCTGCCCCGGCCCAAGGATTTCGCCGCGCTGCAGTCGCTGGTGCCTACGGAGACCGTCGGCGAGAGCGTGGCCTGTGGCCCGGACCCCGACAAGCACGTCGCGCAGGTGCGCGAGTACATCGACGCCGACGTCGACGAGATCTACGTGCAGCAGATCGGTTCCGACATGGACGGGTTCTTCGCGGCGTGGCAGCGTGACGTGCTGCCCCAGGTGCGCGGGTAGGGCTCAGCCGATCACCCGCACCACGCCGGGCCGTCGAATCGATCACGAGTGATGAACTCCGCGACCGGCCGCCGGCGCAGCTTGGTCAACTGCCGCACCGGTTTTCCCAGCGGCACGACCGCGGCCACCGCATGCTGGTCGGGGATGCCCAGCAGGCGACGGACTTGATCTTCGGACGCGATGGCCATCGTCGTGATGGTGCCGCCGTAACCCTCGCCGCGCGCGGCGAGCAAGATGTTCCAGATCAGCGGGTAAACCGACGCGCCCCCGGCGATGCCGACGCGGTCCAGGTCCTGATCGACGGCCGCGACGACGGCCAAGTCCACCGAAACCACAAGGACGACAGGCGCTTTGGCGATCGGTGCCACGAACGTGTCGGGGACCTCGGTTGCGTCAACGACGTCTTGCGGCACGCCGCTGGGATGCACCAAGTTCCAAGGGTTTTCGCCCGCCTGCAGCTGGGCGAAGTAACGGCGGGCGGCGGGCTTGCCGAGCTCGGCCAGCCGCCGGCGGATCGCCTCGTCGCGCACCACGGTGACGTGGGCGCCCTGCCGGTTGCCACCGCTGGGAGCGAACCGGGCGTGCTCGAAGATGCGGCTCAGCACCTCGTCGGGCAGCGGGTCGTCGGTGAATTCCCGTGCCGCGAAGGTCGTTCGCATCACGTCGTACAGCTGCATGGCGGGATGGCTCATCAACTCGCGGACGCGCGCCGCTCCAGGCGGAAGGTGCGTTCGAACCCCGCCGGGTGCGTCGTCAGCGTCACCTCCACGGCACCGCTGGGGGCGATGACGTAGCGTTCCTCCACGTCGGGTCCGTCGGTCCAGCGGCCGACCGGCTGACGCCGCAGGTCGTCTCGGTCGTGCAGGGCCGGGTCGAATGGAAACAGCACCGGGTCATACGGCGTGACGTCGCCGTCCGGCCGCCCGTTGACCAGCCGGCTGCACTCCACGAAGCGGAAGTGCCCGATGTTGTGCGCCGCTCGGTATTTGCGCTTCACCACCAGCGGGGAACGCCCGTCGGCCGGCAGCGAAACGTCCTTGCACACGATGGGGTCGAAGACGACCCCGGCACCCGCCTCGGCCTCCCGGAACACCCCGAAATTCCTCGAAAAGCGTTCGGACAGTGCGAAACCGGACTCCTTGTCGAGGAAGACGGCAAGGCCGATGGCCGTGGCGGCGAAGGGATGCGGCGAGCGTTTCACCCGCTTCTCGCCGAAGGTGCTGCGCAGCATGCGCGACACCAGCGGGAAACCGCCTGCCCCGCCGACGACGTAGATGCCCGCCACCTCCGACCAGTCCACGTCCGTGCGTCCGCGCGCCGGATCGTGCAGGACGCGGCGCAGCAGCGCCATCGTCTGGTCGACCAGCGGTGCGCACACGCCGTAGACGTCGTCGATGGGGCAGGAGAAGGGAGGCCGATCGAGCGGGGACAGGTCCACCAGGAAGCGGCGCGTCTGCGGCCCGACGGCCTCCTTGCGGGTGGCGCACTCCTCGGCCAACAGGTCGCGCTGGGCCGGGTCGAGGCCGGGCAGGCCGGCGCCGGCCAGCACGAGCTCGACGATCGCGTCGTCGAAGTCGTCACCGCCGAGGCGCTGGATGCCCTCGCTGACCACCACCTCGTTGGCGTGTCCGGTCATCTTCAGCAGCGACGCGTCGAACGTGCCGCCCCCGAGGTCGTAGATGAGCACGTATTCGCGTTTGGCGGTGATGGTCGAGCGGTACCGGTGGGCGTATTCCAGGCTGGCGGCCGACGGTTCGTTGAGCAGCGCGACGACCCGGAAACCGGCGGCCACGTAGGCGTCCAGGGTAAGCAGGCGCTGGGCGCTCGAGGCGTTGGCCGGCACGCTGATCGCGGCCTCGATGGGTTCGCCCGGGGACGGGGTGACGTTCGAGTTGCGCTGCAGATCGGTTTTCAGCTGAGACAGGAAGCCGGTGAGCAGGTCGGCCAGCCGATAGGCGCGCCCGGCCAGGCTGACTTCGGTCTGCGGTCCGGCGTCGTTGAGCAGGCGCTTGAACGAGCGCAGCACCGACCATGCCGGGTCGTGGCGAACGGCGGCCGCGTCCGGGCCGAAGCGCAACTGCCCGGCGGCGTTGGCGGCGATCAGCGACGGCCACGCATCGTCGCCCTCGAAGGAGACGACGGGATAGTTGCCGCGATCGACGGCCGCGACGACGGTGTGGGTGGTGCCGAAGTCGATACCGACTCTCATCGCGCAAGTTTAGGACCGCGACGCGGGCTTGGGCACAACCTTTTTGCCCGGCGTGCCGTCCGCGTTGGAGTCAGTCCTCGAAATGGCGCTCGTAGTCGTTGCGCTCGAGCCACCACTGCAGGTTGTAGGTCCCCATCGCCAGCAGCACCATCAACCCGGCGCAGACGACGCTGATGGTTGCGTTCACAGCCGGTCCATCGCGCGTGCCATGCGGGCGTCCTCGATGTAGCCGTAGTACCTCGGGGGGTGGGGATGGCGCGGCGTGTTCGCGTTCGCGGCCATCCGCCGCAGCGCGGCGCCGATGCGGCGGGCGAGGGGGGCACGACGCGCCCCCTGGACAACGGCGGCGCCGAAGAGCACCTGCTGGGTGGTGATCAGTACCTCGGCGGGGGCCGCCTCGACCGAGGGCGCCGCCGAGGACGGTGGTGCGGTGGGCTTGTTGACGGTATCGGGCGGGGTACGGAGTCCCGTTGACGTGACCAGCATTTCGTTCACCTTCTTCGCGCTGCGGCCGCGTTGACCAGGTAGTTCGGCCGCTGATGCGGTTAACGTACGGTCGGTGCCCACCAGTACGCACGCGTAGTCGACTACCTATCTGTGCGCGACTCGCTCCCGCGCTTCGGCAGCTCGTCCCATTGCCGCTGTAATTCGCGCTCGGCGGCGGTGGGGATCAGACCCGAGGGGGCGAAGAACTTCGAGGGCACCGGGTCGTCCTCGGTCAGCGGCCGGCCGGGCCCGCGGATCGCCCCGAGAGCGACGACGGCCCCGGCGATCACGACGATGACGACGGCCACCGCGAACAGGATGGACAGCGAGCCTTGGATGAAGGTGTTGCGGATGACGTCGTCGAGCTGGTGCGCGTTCTTGGCCGAACCGAACACCGTCTTGCCCGCCTGCCTGGCCGCCAGGTACGCCGAGTGCTGCGTCCAGTAGCCGACGGCCGGGTCGGGAGAGAAGATCTTCTGCCACGACGCCGTCAGCGTGACCGCGAGATCCCACAGCAACGGGATACCGGGGATCCACACCCACTTCAGCAGGCCCTTCTTGATGACGATGACCGTGATGACGGTCAGCGCGATCGCGGCGAGCAACTGATTGGCGATGCCGAACAGCGGAAACAGCGTGTTGATGCCGCCCAGCGGGTCGGTCACCCCCATCAGCAGGATGCTGCCCCAGGCCGCGGCCACAGCCAGGCTGCACAGCCACACGCCCGGGCGCCAGCTCGGGTTGCGCAGCTTGGTCAGGGGTCCGCCGAGGTTTCCGAGGGTGTCGGAGAGCATGAAGCGGGCGACGCGGGTGCCGGCGTCGACGGCGGTGAGGATGAACAGCGCCTCGAACATGATCGCGAAGTGGTACCAGAACGCCTTGAGGCCGGCACCGCCGAACACCCGGTAGAGCACCTCGGACATGCCGACCGCCAGCGTCGGCGCCCCGCCGGTGCGCGACACGATCGACTTCTCGCCCACCCCGGCGGCGGCTGCGGTGAGCTGGTCCGCGGTCGCCGGGGCGCCGCGCAACCCGAGGCCGTTGACGTAGTGCGCGGCGGTGGCCGCGGTGCCGCCGGTCTGCGCGGCCGGCGCGTTGAGCGCGAAGTACACGTGCTGGTCCAGGACCGCCGCGCTGATCAGCGCCATGACCGCGACGAACGATTCGGTCAGCATGCCGCCGTAACCGATCAGCCGCATTTGGCTTTCCTTCTCCAGCAGCTTGGGCGTGGTCCCCGACGAGATCAAAGCGTGAAATCCGGACAGCGCCCCACAGGCGATGGTGATGAACAGGAACGGGAACAGCGCGCCGGGGAACACTGGCCCGTCGCCGCGGGACGCGAACTGCGACACCGCGGGCGCCTGCATGACCGGGCGGGCGATGCAGATGCCGACCGCGAGCAGCGCGATGGCGCCGACCTTCATGAACGTCGACAGGTAGTCGCGCGGGGCGAGCAGCAACCACACCGGCAGCACCGACGCGACGAACCCGTAGCCGATGATCAGCCAGGACACCGTGACCGCCGACAGGTTCAACCACGATGCACCCCAAGGGGTTTCGCCGATCCAGGCGCCGCCGGCCACGGCCAGCAGCAGCAGCGCCACACCGATGAGCGAAACCTCGGCGACCCGGCCGGGGCGCAGGAACCGCAGGTAGCAGCCCATGAACACGGCGATGGGAACGGTCATGGCGATGGAGAACACGCCCCAGGGGCTCTGGGCCAGCCCCCGCACCACCACCAGCGCGAGCACCGCGATGATGATCACCATGATGACGAACGCGCCGAGCAGCGCGGCCACCCCGCCGGTGGCGCCGAGTTCGTCGCGGGCCATCTGTCCCAGCGAGCGCCCGCGCCGCCGGGCGGAAATCCACAACACCAGGTAGTCCTGCACCGCGCCGGCGAACACCGCGCCGATGACGATCCAGATGCTGCACGGCAGGTAGCCCATCTGGGTGGCCAGCACCGGGCCGACGAGCGGTCCGGCCCCCGCGATGGCCGCGAAGTGGTGGCCGAACAACACCCGGCGATCCGTCGGCACGTAATCGGTGCCGTCATCGAGAACCTCGGCCGGCGTGGCGTGGTCGTCGCGCGGGCGGACGATCTTCATCTCGATCAGGCGGGCGTAGAACCGGAACCCGATGAGGTAGGTGCAGATCGCCGCGACCACGAACCACACCGCGTTGACCGTCTCGCCTCGCGTGAAGGCGATGATCGCCCAGGCGACCGCGCCGAGCACCGCGATGATCGCGAACACGATCTTGTGCCGCGCGGTGATGGGGGAGCGGTCGACGATGGCGACGGGTGGCAGGTCTGCGCCGGTGTGGATGTAGCTGACGTCGCTGTCGTGCCCTGTGATCGCCACGGACGGAAACCCTACGCGCGCAAAACGAACTGCGCCTGTCGGAAAGCGGCTCGTTCAGTACAGCGCGCGCACGGCGTCGATGGTGTCGGCCTCGGCGGGGCTTTTGTCGTCGCGATAGCGCACCACGCGGGCGAACCGCAGCGCCAGGCCGCCGGGGTAGCGCGACGACTTCTGCACGCCGTCCAGGGCGATCTCGACGACCTGCTCGGGCCGGACCTCGACGACGTAACCGTCCGTACCGTCGATGGCCAGTTCGCTGAACCGGGCGGTCTGCCACTCCAGCATGGCGTCGGTCATGCCCTTGAAAGTCTTTCCCACCATGATGAATTCGCCGCTGCCCGGATCGCGGGCGCCCAGGTGGATGTTGGAGAGTTTGCCGCGGCGGCGCCCCGAGCCCCACTCCACCGCGAGCACCACCAGATCCAGCGTGTGCACCGGCTTGACCTTCAGCCAGCCGGCGCCGCGGCGCCCCGCCTGATACGGCGCGTCGGGCGCCTTGGCCATCACGCCCTCGTGCCCAGCGGCCAGCGTCGCGTCCAGGAAGGCGCCCGCCGCCGCGGGGTCGGCGGTGAGCAGCCGGTCGACCCGCTGCGCCGGTGGCACCAACGCGTCCAGGGCGGCCAGCCGGTCGGCGGTCGGGGCGTCGAGCAGGTCGACGCCGTCGCGATGCAGGACGTCGAAGAAGAACACCGAAAGTCGTTGTGCGGCAAGGGCTGCGGCGATGTCGACGGAGCGGCCGAAGCGTGAGGCGGTGACCTGGAAGCGCTGCGGTGAGTTGTCGGGCCGCAGCGCGATTGCCTCGGCGTCGGCGATCAGGTGATCGACCGGCAGTGCCAGCGTGGCCTCCACCACTTCGGGCAGCCGGGCGGTGACGTCGTCCAGGCTCCTGGTGTAGACGGTGACCTCGTCACCGGCGCGGTGGATCTGCACCCGCGCCCCGTCCAGTTTGGCTTCGAAAATGGTTGGGCCGCCGTGGCGTTCGATCGCGTCGGCCACGCTCGTCGCGGTCTGCGCCAGCATCGGGCCGACCGGGCGGCCGACCCGCAGGGTGAACTGGTCCAGCGCCGCGGGTGCACCGGACAGGGCGGCCGCCGCCACCGCAGGCAGGTCGCCGCCCAGCATCGCGGCGCGCTGCACCGCGGCGGCCGGCAGGCCCGCGGCCCTGGCGACCGCGTCGGCCATGATCCCGGCCAGCGCGCCCTGGCGCAGCTCGCCGCCGAGCAGCCGCAGCAGGAAGGCCTGCTCGGTGTCGGTGGCAGCGGCGAACAACGCGTTCAGCAGGGCGGCGCGCCGGGCCTGCGCGCCCTTGCCGGACACGGCGCCGATGTGGGAGAAGGTGGCGTCGACCCCGCCGACGGTCAGCGAGGCGTGCGTGGCCGCGGGCGGGCGCGAGCGCAGCGCCGCCCAGCCCACGCCGATCTGGCGCTGCCGCAACTCGCCGGACAGCCACGACACGATGACGGCGACCAGCGCGCCATCCGGCGCGGCGCGGCGCAGCAGGTCGGCGATGTGGGCGACTTTGGTCAGCCGCGACGACGTGCTCGAGACGTCGGATGACGTCGTGGCCACGTCGAGAAGGAGCACGGTTGCCAGCTTGGCACGGCTCGGTGACAGGCCTGGAGTGCGGACACGCTAGCGTGCCTACGTAACGTTACAGATTGCACTGGATCTGACAACCCAAGAAGGAGACGTCCGGATGGAGATCAACGGGAAGAAGGTCGTCGTCATCGGCGGCGCATCGGGAATGGGGCGTGCCAGCGCCGAGCTGCTGCATGAACGCGGCGCGGATGTCGCCATCCTCGATCGCGAGGGCTCCGACGGCAAGACGGTCGCCGAGGGCGTCGGCGGTACCTTCTATCCCGTCGACGTCACCGACTTCACCGGCACCGAGGAGACGCTGCAGGCCGCGGTCGACAAGCTCGGCGGATTGCACGTCGTGATCACCACCGCGGGCGGCGGCATCGCCAAGCGGACGCTGACCAAGTCCGGTCCGCACGACCTCGAATCATTCCAGTCCGTGATCGACCTCAACCTGATCGCCACGTTCAACATCAGCCGGCTGGCCGCCGCGCACATGGCCAAGAACGAGCCCGAGGACCCCGACACCGGTGAGCGCGGCGTCATCATCAACACCGCCTCCATCGCGGCCTACGAGGGCCAGATCGGCCAGGTCGCCTACACCGCCGCCAAGGCGGGCATCGCCGGCATGTGCCTGACCATGGCCCGCGACCTGGGCTCGGTGGGCATCCGGGTGCTGGCCATCGCCCCGAGCCTGTTCGCGACCGGTCTGACGCAGGGCATTCCGGACGAGTTCGCCACGCAGCTCACCAAGGACGCGGCGTTCCCCAAGCGCCTCGGCCGTCCCGAGGAGTACGCGAAGCTGGCCGCCGCCATCGTGGACAATCCGATGCTCAACGGACAGTGCCTGCGCCTGGACGCCGGGCAGCGGTTCGCACCCAAGTAACCCCCCGTCGGGGCCCTCCCCGCATTAAGTACACTCTTTAGGCAGCCGCCCCGCTTCCCCTCGAAGCGGGGCAGGCCACCCAGCTTCTGGGGCGATCACACCCGGCCGGCATGCTGCGCGAGGAGGGCCCTGATGGGTATCGCAATAACCGACGACCATCGTGAACTGGCCGAGGTGGCCCGCGGGTTCTTGACCTCGCAGAAGGCGCGGTGGGCGGCCCGATCGCTGCTCGACGCCTCGGACGAGTCGCGGCCCGGGTTCTGGGCGAACCTGGTCGAGCTGGGGTGGCTCGGCCTGCACATCGAGGAAGAGTACGGCGGCTCCGGGTACGGGCTGCCCGAACTGGTCGTGGTCATCGAAGAGCTCGGCCGCGCGGTGGCGCCGGGACCGTTCGTGCCCACCGTCATCGCGTCCGCGGTGATCGCCAAAGACGGTACCGCCGAACAGAAGTCGCGGCTGTTATCCGGCCTGATCGACGGGACGGTCACCGCGGGCATCGGGCTGGACAGCCAGGTGCGGATCAACGACGGCTCGAACGGTCGGACAGCCGACGGTGACGCCGGAATCGTGTTGGGCGCCGGGCTGGCCGACCTGTTGCTGATCGCCGCGGGCGACGACGTGCTGGTGCTCGAGCGCGGCCGCGACGGTGTCTCGGTCGAGGTGCCGGAGAACTTCGATCCGACGCGGCGATCCGGACGCGTCCGCCTGCGCGACGTGCGCGTCGGCGACGACGACATCCTGACGGGGGCAAGGCAATCGGCGCTGGCCCGCGCCCGCACCCTGCTGGCCGCCGAGGCCGTGGGTGGGGCATCGGACTGCGTCGACGCCGCCGTCGACTACGCCAAGGTGCGCCAGCAATTCGGCCGCACGATCGCCACCTTCCAAGCGGTCAAGCATCACTGCGCCAACATGCTGGTCGGTGCGGAATCCGGGATCGCCGCCGTCTGGGACGCCGCCCGGGCGGCATCCGAGGACTTATCCGAGGACGAAGCGCAGTTCCGCCTGATCGCCGCGGTGGCCGCGACGCTGGCCTTTCCCGCCTACGTCCGCAACGCCGAACTCAACATCCAGGTGCACGGCGGCATCGGCTTCACCTGGGAACACGACGCGCATCTGCATCTGCGCCGGGCGGTGGTGAGCGCGGCGCTGTTCGGCGGTGACGCGCCCGCGGCCGACGTGTTCGAGCGCACCGCCGCCGGCGCTGTCCGGGAGAACAGCCTCGACCTGCCGCCCGAAGCCGAGGAATTGCGCGCCGGCATCCGCGCCGACGCCGCCGAGATCGCCGGGCTGAGCAAGGAGGCCCAGCGCGACAAGCTGATCGAGACCGGCTACGTGATGCCGCACTGGCCCAAGCCGTGGGGACGTGCGGCCGACGCGGTCGCGCAGCTGGTGATCGAGGAGGAGTTCCGCGCGGCCGGCATCAAGCGTCCTGACTACGGGATCACCGGTTGGGTGATCCTGACCCTGATCCAGCACGGAACGCCTTGGCAGATCGAAAGATTCGTGGAGAAGGCGCTGCGCAAGGACGAGATCTGGTGCCAGCTGTTCTCCGAGCCCGACGCCGGCTCGGACGCCGCGTCGATCAAGACGCGGGCCACCCGGGTGGACGGCGGCTGGAAGATCAACGGCCAGAAGGTGTGGACCAGCGGGGCGCACTACTGTGCGCGCGGCCTGGCCACGGTGCGCACCGACCCCGACGCCCCGAAGCACGCCGGCATCACCACGGTGATCGTGGACATGAAGGCGCCCGAGGTCGAGGTGCGGCCGCTGCGCCAGATCACCGGCGGTTCGGACTTCAACGAGGTCTTCTTCAACGACCTGTTCGTCCCTGACGAAGACGTCGTCGGGACGCCCAACTCCGGATGGACCGTCGCGCGGGCGACGCTGGGCAACGAGCGAGTCAGCATCGGCGGCAGCGGATCGTTCTATGAGGGGCTGGCCGACCAACTGGTGCAGCTGACCGAGCAGCGCCCGGATCGGTTGGCGGGCGGGCGGATTCGGGTCGGCTCGTACCTCGCCGAGGAAACCGCGTTGCGGCTGCTGAACCTGCGGCGCGCCGCGCGCAGCGTGGAAGGCGCGGGCCCCGGACCGGAAGGCAACGTCACCAAGCTGAAGCTGGCCGAGCACATGGTGGAAGGCGCCGCGATCATGGCGGCGCTGCTGGGTCCCGAGGTCGCCCTGACCGACGGTCCCGGCGCCCTGGCCGGCCGGCTGATGATGGGAGCCCGCGGCATGGCGATCGCGGGCGGCACGTCGGAGGTGACGCGCAATCAGATCGCCGAGCGGATCCTCGGCATGCCCCGCGACCCGCTGATCAACTAGGGGTCACGCCGGCGCGAACTGCGCCGCGCCACCGCTGCCACGCTTTGGCCGCAGGTCGACGGGCATGCCGCAGATCACCGAATCCGGTTCGCAGTCAACGATATTGGCGGCGACCCGCAGACCGCTCTGTTCGGCGAGCTCGACGATGGCGATGACGTAGGGGGTGGGGATCTCCGGGTTGTAGGAGTGATGGTTGACCGTGTAGGTGAACACGGTGCCCCGCCCGGAAACCGGCCGCGCCTGCAGCGAACCCCCGCACTCGCGGCATACGCCGCTGTCTGGATGCACCCAGCGCGCACAGTCGTCGCAGTACTCGATGAGCAGCGGCCCGTCTGACACGACGAATACAGTACACTCTATTGATTCGATGCGGTGTGGTCTGACGGGCGGTGTGCATGACGCATTTCGAGAAAGACGCGATCCTGTCCGGCATCGGGATCTCCCGGATCGGCCGCCGCACCGGTATCCCCGGCCTGGACTTGACGATGGAGGCGGTGCGCGCCGCCATCGAGGACGCCGGACTTGCGGCGACCGACCTCGACGGCATCGCGACCCTCGGCGACACGCCCGCCGCGGACGTCAACGCCCAGCTGCACATCGACGCCGCGGACTGCGGGGCGGGCTTCGGCACCGGCGGGCTGCTCTCGCCGGTGATGTCGGCCTGCCGCGCGGTCGCCGAACGCCGGGCCCGCCACGTCGTCGTGTACCGGACGATACAAATGCTCGGCGGCACGGTGCCGGTCAAGCAGGAGGAGAACGCCGCGGCCCCGCCGCTGGCGCGGATGTTCGAAACCCCCGAGGGCGAGCCGAAGCCGGCCGTCGGTGCGATGGACGACGTCAACGATCTGGTTGCCGCGCATGCCTATTCGGCCGCCAACTGGCTGGCGCTCAACTGCCGCCGTCACATGGATCTGTACGGGACCACCAAAGAACAGCTGGGCTGGATCGCGCTCAACGGCAGGCGCAACGCCGCGTTGAATTCCCGTGCGGTGTACCGGGATCCGATGACGATGGCCGACTACCTGGGCGCGCGATTGGTGTCCACCCCACTCGGGCTGCTGGACTGTGACGTCCCGATCGACGGCTCGATCGCGGTGGTGGTGTCGCACGCGGAGTACGCCGCCGACTGTCCGCACCGCGCGGTGAAGGTGGAGGCGATCGGCGGGTCCGACGGCGCCGGTGGCTGGTTTCACCGCGCCGACTACCCCAAGATGGCGATGTCGGATGCCGCGGCCCAGATGTGGTCGCGCACGACGTTGACACCCGCCGACCTCCAGGTCGCCCAGCTCTACGACGGATTCACCTACCTCACCCTGGCCTGGCTGGAAGCGCTCGGCATCTGTGGTGACGGCGAGGGTGGCCCGTTCGTCGAGGGTGGGGAGCGGATCGCCCGGGACGGGCAGCTGCCGCTGAACACCTACGGCGGCCAACTTTCGGCCGGCCGCATGCACGGCTACTGGGCGCTGCACGAAGGGTGTCTGCAGTTGCGCGGCGACGCGGGGGAGCGGCAGGTCGCCCGCCGCCCCGAGGTGGGCGTGGTCTCCGTCGGCGGTGGGCCCGTCGCCGGGTGCATGCTGCTGACCTGTTGAGCGCGAGCGTGATCGAGCCCGGATGACTGAGGAGCCCGCGACCGGCCAGGCGAACAAACTCGCTTCGCTGGTGGCCCGCGACATCGAGGCCGACATCGTCCGCCGCGGCTGGGCGGTCGGCGAATCGCTGGGATCCGAACATGCCCTGCAGCAGCGCTTCGGGGTGAGCCGGTCGGTGCTGCGCGAGGCCGTGCGGCTGGTCGAACACCATCAGGTCGCGCGGATGCGCCGCGGACCCAATGGCGGCCTGTACATCTGCGAGCCCGACGCGGGACCGGCCACCCGCGCGGTCGTCATCTATCTCGAATACCTCGGCACGACGCTGGGCGACTTGCTCAATGCGCGTCTCGTGCTCGAGCCGTTGGCGGCCTCGCTCGCCGCCGAGCGCATCGACGAGGCCGGGATCGCGCGGCTGCGTGCGGTGCTGCACGCCGAGCAGCAGTGGCGGCCCGGCTTACCGGCGCCGCGCGACGAGTTCCACATCGCGCTGGCCGAGCAATCCAAAAACCCGGTGCTGCAACTGTTTATCGACGTACTGATGCGGCTCACCACCCGCTACGCCCTGGCGTCGCGAACGGATTCGGCAACCGAGGCCAGCGAGGCGGTCGACCATCTGCACGCCCACCACTCCGCGATCGTCGCCGCCGTCACCGCCGGGGATTCGGCGCGCGCCAAGACGCTGTCGGAGCGACACGTCGAGGCCGTGACCGGCTGGCTGCAGCGGCATCACGCCGGCGACGGCGGCCCGGGGCGTGCGACGCGCCGGCGACTCGATTCCGAGGCGCCCCGGGGCAAACTGGCCGAGTTGCTCGCGGCCACCATCGGTGACGACATCGCCGCCAGCGGTTGGCAGGTGGGTTCGGTCTTCGGCACCGAGACGGCTCTGCTGGAGCGCTACCGGGTGAGCCGCGCGGTGCTGCGCGAAGCGGTACGGCTGCTCGAATACCACTCGATAGCCCACATGCGCCGCGGCCCCGGCGGCGGGCTCGTCGTCGCCGAACCCGCGGCACAGGCCAGCATCGACACGATCGCGCTGTACCTGCAATACCGCGATCCGAGCCGCGAAGACCTGCGCTGCGTCCGCGACGCCATCGAGATCGACAACGTCACCAAGGTCGTCAAGCGGCTCGGCGAATCCGACGTCGCGGCGTTTCTGGCCACCCACCGGCACGGGTTGCCGGAAAACTCCCGACAGACGGCCGACGAGGTGCGCCGGGCGATCGCGGAGGAGTTCGACTTCCACGTCGGCCTCGCGCAACTCGCCGGCAACGCAATGCTGGATCTGTTCCTGCGGATCATCGTCGAGTTGTTCCGGCGGCACTGGTCGAGCACCGGACAGGCGCTGCCGACCTGGTCCGACGTGCTCGCCGTGCACCACGCCCACCTGCGGATCGTCGAGGCGGTCGAGGCCGCCGACGACAGCGTCGCCTGCTATCGCCTCCGCCGTCATCTCGACGCCGCCGCCTCCTGGTGGCTGTAGCCGCCGCGGCGGCGGCCGTCGAAACGGCCCCGCCATATGAGGTGAACCTAAATGTGATCCGTTGCGCGGTATAGCGAAGGCCCGACTTGGGTACTGACACGGGGGAAAGGCGTCAGCCGATCCAGCAGGGGGTTGGCGTAAGTGATCGAAAGCGAGAGCGCTGAAGTGACGGCGGGTAACGAAACCAGACAATACGGTTTCGTCCACACCGCAGGGATTTACCACTCTCAGCAGGAGTTTGTGGACTTGGTGGGCCGCTTCGTCGGCGACGGTTTGGCGTTGGACGAGGCGGTGTTGCTTGCCGTGCCGCCCGAGCCGCTCGAGGTGCTGCGCGATGCGTTGTACGGCGGCGACCAGCTGCCCGCCGGCGTGCGCATGGTCGACGTCACCGAGGTGGCACGCAATCCGAGCCGGTTCATGGCGACGGAGGGCGCGTTCATCGACGAGCACCCGGAGCAGCGCGTGCGGATCGTCAGCCAGCTCGCGTGGCCCGGCCGCAGCGATGAGGAGTTCGTCGCCTGTATCGAGCACGAGGCTCTGGTCAACGAGGCCATGGACGGCTACCCGGCGACCAGCCTGTGCCTGTACGACGCCAGCCAGCTCGACGATGAGGTGCTGGCGGACGCGCGCGCGACCCATCCGCTGCTGTGGGAATCCGGTGCGCTGCAGCACAGCCCGGCGTATGCCCCCGGCGACGTCCTGGAACGCTGCAACCGGCCGCTGGCCGCCGGTCCCGGGGCCGTCACGTACATGGTCCGCAAATCGGCGGACCTTCGGCCCGCCCGGTCCTTTGCCGTCGACTACGCGGGCTGGATGGGGCTGTCCCAGGAAAGCATCGAAGATCTGCAACTGGTCGCCACCGAGTTGGCCACCAACAGCCTGATGTACACCGGGGGCGCCTGTCGGTTGGCCTTCTGGAAAGACGACGGCCATCTGGTCTGCGAGGCGCGCGACTCCGGACGACTCGACGACCCGCTGGTGGGCCGCCTGGACCCGGGCCCCTGCGGTCCCGCGAGTCGCGGTCTGTACCTCGTCAACGCCATATCGGATCTGGTGCGCACCCACACCACCCGGACCGGTACGACGATCCAGGCGTATCTGCGGTTCGAGCCCGCCGCGGGGCCGGCCGGCTAGCCGTAGGGGTCCAGGCAAAAAGCGACCCGCCGAGACGTCAGTCCCAGCGAGTCGCTCGTTTTTCGGTCAGAGGCCGCCGAGCGCCCCGGTGATACCGCCCACCACGCCGCCGATGGTGCCGCCGATCGTGCCGCCGACCGTCCCGCCGGTGGTGCCGCCCAGCGTGCCGCCGGTGGTGGCACCGGTCGTCCCCGTCACCAAACATCCGGTCGGTGCGAACAACACCACGACAAATCCCGCGGCGGCCGCGGCAACTTTGAGGGCCTTCTTTGTCCCCGTTGAATTCATCGAAACATCCTTTCGTCTGGAGGGCATAGCCCCGCAGGTGAACCGCCCGACTGATCGGATGTTATAACGGCTATTCAACACGCGTAAAGAGGCAATCAGCAATTAATTTTGTCATGCGGGGCGTGTGCCGGCGCGCGGC
>NZ_LZLL01000104.1:0-15783 GCF_001669335.1 Mycobacterium sp. 1245852.3
CCCCTTAAGGCTCTCGGGCACAGCGCCGCACAACCAGAACCACGACCGTCAACAACGTGTTGTCCAGCAACAGCTAGCCGGTTAACTCCTATTGCTCAGGTTGCGCGCGTTTGGCACTCCGGCAAAACGTACTTCGCCAACACGGCTCGCCGGAAAATTGAAAGCCGACGGTCCGGCAGCAGTGCGTTCCGGCTCGGGAGTCTAGGCGAGTTCTGCAGGTGAAAAAGACCTACTCACCATCGGCCTCTTCGTCGTATCCGTTGTGGGAAGCCGGATTCCGCTTTTGAGATACAGGTGTCTGAAGACCTCCAGCACGGCTAAAAATATTGCGACGAAGAAATTCTGGAACGCTAACGTGCTCACGCTTTGCAGCTTGCTCAAGCAAAGCCTTTTCCTCCCCGTCGACCCGGAGCTGCAATACAAACTTGCGCCTACGGTTCTCAGAACCGCTGCGACTCGACATCGGTCATCCTCCCTGGAGCGCCAGAAGCCAAGAGGCTTCAACGTGATCTTTCAACCGGGCGAGCTTAGAGCAAACACGGGCTATGCCTACAGGCAATCCAAAGTCCATTAACGCTTGATGCTGCCTTCAGCTGCTCTCCAAACTGGTGGATCCATTGCTTCGGGGATGGCCATAGCGCTCAGGTTCAACGGGGTCGTGAACCTCGGTGGCGAGGACGCCCGTTGGTCACCAGCGCCGACGCCGGCCTTGATCAGGACCATTTCGACTTTCAGATCGTCCTCGGGGAGTTGCGACCACTTTCACGGCCCCTCGTCAAGGCCCACCCACGCGTTTCGGACATGCTCAGTACGCGTCCTACGCAGGCGTTCCGGCGCCAAAGTCAGCGTTCGGGATGCTCCCAGTCATTGAACCGAACGGTATCGGTCGGGTCGGCGGCATCGCGTTCAAGCTGGCGCAGGTACCCGGGACGTTGTTGTAGAAGCGCGTCTTCAAGCGCGGATCGCACAACGGCCGGGGTCAGGGTGATGGTGCCGTCGGGGCTTGTTGATACCAGATACAGGTCGTGCTGGGCACTTGGAGGCAGTGTGATCCGGCGGCGGTGATCCACTTCGATCAAGTCCACCGCGTCCTCCTTCATGAAAGCGCACTGCTATGTCGAGTCACAGTGCGACGCCTTCGAGCGGAAGGTCCGCCACGCGATCGCAAGCATACTGCGGTTTATGGCTCAGTTCCTCAAAGCACCGCGTTGCGACCGTGGCCGACCCTGACGGTGATCTGGTGATGCTGTGCCTAGCGCAGGCCGCGGATGGTGGTGACGACACGGACTTCTGGTTGGCAATGCCAGGCTTTCGTGAATCACTCATTGGAGCGGAAAAGGACCGCGCCGCTGGCGGCGCCTACGGTGGTGAGGAGATCGCCGCTCGCTACGGGTCAACTCCGCCAGGTGCACGTACCGAACGAGACGAGGTCTGATCTACTTCAGCGATGGTGCGCGTAACTTCGGCGACCGAGCGACCAAGCTGGTCGATCGCGGTGACTACCACAACGTCGTCGGTGCGCGCATAGTCGAACATCGCTGCCCGGCCCCGACACCGGCCGCGCTGAGCGCGATCAGCTGCGCGTCGAGGTCTTGGTCAGTGGTACTGGCCCGTGCATAGCTCAGGATCGCCATCATAGTGCCTACCCTCTCATTTCCCACCGACAGTGAGGATTCGAGACACGCGCCGTGAGACGAGAAATGAGACAACACGACCTGCGACTACGGAGCGGGGGAGTGGCACCGCCGAGGGCGTCTCGTTTCTCTACAAACGAGACGCCTGGGTGGTGGGTAAATCTGATGCGTTGCGCACTCGCCGCCGACATTTGTCGTAGACGTTCAACGTGGCGGGGCGGTCGACGACACGGATTCCATTTCCCGCTGGCGATTGAGGAATGTCTTTGTGAGCCGCATCGACATTGTTGGCGAAAGACGCTCGAGGTACCAGAAAGCCTTCCACCACGACGGCAGCACCGTAATTGCCTTTCCCCGCAACACTGAGCGAAGGGCGCGTTCGGCGAACTTGTCAGGTGCCATCGGCCTTAATCGCTTCCACTCCTTCAGCAGCTCTTCCTCGCTGATGGCGGGAACCCGTCCGAACTTGCCGCCGGTAAGGGCGGGGGTCCGGACCGCACCTGGACACAGCACCGACACTTGCACACCGTGGCGCTCGGCCTCCACCCGCAACGCTTTAGAGATGCCGACGATGGCGTGTTTGGTCGCGGTATAGCTCACCGTGCCGGGTGAGGCGACGAGACCGGACATCGACGCTGTGTTCACGATGTAGCCCGAATGCTGCTGAATCATGATCGGGTAGACGGCTTGAATACCGTGCACTACACCGCGCAGGTTCACGTCGAAGACGTCGTTCCAATCATCAAGGGTGTAGCTGTCGACCTCTCCACCAACCCCAATGCCGGCATTGTTGAACAGGAAGTCAATTCGCCCGGATCGGCGTACCGCCTCGGCGACGGCACGCTCAAACGACAGAAAACTGCGAACGTCGAGCTCGATTGCGTGCGCCTCACCGCGACCTCCGTTGAGGCGCTGCGCAAGCTTCTGTGCCTCGCTGATCTGGCGATCGGCGATCCAGACGTCGGCACCCCCGTCTACCAGCGTGATCGCTAACGCCGCCCCGATTCCCGACGCCGCGCCGGTAACGAATGCGACTTTGCCGGCCACCCGCGATGTCATCGTAGAAGGATAGTTGCTTGCCCGCGCGGGGTCGGTCAACTCAGCGTGAGGTCCGCGAACTGCCAGCAAGTTGGAATCGTGCGGTTTAAGCGAACGAGACAGGGCACGAGACGCACTAACCCTGCTTGGGCACTGTCCCGCGTTGGAAATCAATGGGCCGAGGGTTTTCACCGCTAGGGTATGCACGTGACGACAGATCCGCTAAGCGTTGCCGTCATTGGCGATTTTGATGACTCGTATCCCCCGCACACGGCCACCAATGCAGCGATAGCCCACTCCGCCAACGCGCTCGGACTGGAGATATCGGTGGACTGGCTAGCTACCGAACCACTGGCATCCGATCTTGCCTCGGTCGTAACCGCAGACGCGTTGTGGTGCGCACCAGGCAGCCCCTACCGAAGCCTGCATGGGGCCCTCTCCGCACTGCGATTTGGGCGCGAAAACGCCGTGCCGACCCTGGGCACCTGCGGCGGATGCCAACACATCATTCTCGAATACGCCCGCAACGTCCTGGGTTTCCACGATGCCCAGCACGCCGAATACGATCCGTATGGCTCGCTGCTATTCATCTCGTCGCTGACGTGCTCTTTGGCCGGGCAAACCATGCCGGTCAACCTGCGACCAGGGTCTTTGGCCGCACGCTGCTGTGGAGAGAGCCGGGTCACCGAACAGTACTACTGCAACTTCGGCCTCAACGCGGCTTACCGGCAGCAGCTCGAAGAGGGCGGATTAATCGTGACCGGGACCGACGATGACGACGAGGCCCGGGTCTTCGAGCTGCCCAGCCATCCCTTCTACTTGGCGACGTTGTTCGTGCCGCAGAATCGCTCGATCATCGAAGAACCGCATCCGCTCGTGACGGGCCTGTTGTCTGTCGCCGCTAATCGCAAATCGTCGAACGCCGGCAACAACCAAGAGAGATTGGCGCCGAGATCTGGCCCCGGATCGATCCAAGACAAGATCTGATTGACTCGAATCTTTAGAAACGAGACACCAGGAGTTGCTGATCCTTGAACGGCCCGGTGCGGCAATGAGACTGGGAGTCTGAGCCGGCGGTTTGGCGACCTCGATCGAAGGCCAGGCGGGTCAGAGGTTGAAGGGGTCTTCCCACGGATTGAGGTCGAATGGCGCCGTGGGTGGAATCGGGAGGACTTCGATCTTGTCGGCGGCGCACAGTTCGTCGATGAGTTTGCGTGTACCCCCGATAAGGGTCGAGTTGGCGGGGGTGGCTGCCATGGCTGCCACACACCAGGTGTGATCGGCGGGCCAGATGAAATCTGGGGGGTGGGGAATGAAGAAGCTCTCGTGGACCCAGTGTCCGATCCGCGCCGCTGCACTGACGTGGCCCTCGAACAGGTAATGCGGGGAACCCCGCAGGGTGTTGTGGCCGGGTAGCAGGAAAGTGGGTCCGCTCAAGTCCAGGTGCAGTTCGCGCGGCGCCGCTGCGGGCAGTTTGATGTCGGGTGGCAGCACTCCGTCTGGGGCGTAGACGGCGGTGGACGTCATGCTGGCCGTGCGGCCGGGTGCGCGTCCTTCCCATAGGGCGAAGTAGCAGCTTTGCGCAGTCGCAGTATGCCGAGCGAGGATGGCGCACAGCGCCTCCAGCGTCTCAGCGTAGAGATGCGGCCCGCGGGTCTTCGCGTATGGATTGCGTGCGAGCGATGGTTCCGCGGGTGAGTTAATTTGATTCCACTGCGCCCACGGGTGCATCTTGCGTCCGTTGGTCCGGGCCACGTCTGCCCACGTCACCGAGCGCAGATGATCTTGGGGTGGATGGAAAAGGCGAGCGTAGGCCGCAAACCCCGACCCAAGCATGTTGGTCACCCAATGAGGACCCCGTAGGTCGATCCGCTCAGTCAGCCATCTAGCTGGCTCAATTGAAGCGGCCGGTCGCGGGGGTCGCAGATCCACGCCGCCACCATCGCGCTCAACTTTGGCCACGGCTAGCAGCCTACGACTCGCGGCCAGCTGACGAGCTGGGCCAAAACGTACCGAGCTAACGAGACTGGGCCTGCCGCGGTGGTCGAGTTTGCTGAATTCGTCGCGCAATTTGGACTGCCAGCTGAGCCGTCCATCCAATGAGCGAGACCGGATTTGAGGCATCTTGGTTCTTTACATGCGAGACGGGTGCACGAGTTGTGGATATCTGACAACAGCGCGCGTGCTGGTCGAGGCCCCTCTCAGCCAGGAGCGTGCTCGTGAGCGAAGCTGCGGATACAGGCGACGACGTCGCTTACGGCCTCGCACGGCAACATATGCGTTGCTTCCGGCCATAAGCGATGCTCCCATGACGGCGCGACGCGACGTATCCGGTCGAGTCCCCGTGCAGAGTCGTGAATGGTGTTTCCTGCCAATAGAACTTGCACGGGCACATCGACTGAGTGCAGTAGAGAGTCAGGTATGTATCGGGGAAATGGCGTGCCGAAAGAAGCGAAGGCGGAACCGGCAGCCATTACCAGCTCCATCACGCTATCGAGGAGGCTGCCCGGGGGCTGGGTGGCCGAGGATCTCGGCGACGGTGCGCTGCTTACGCTCAGCACCTGGAAGCAACAACAGGGCTCCGGTTCGCCAGAACCGGGCAGACAATCGGGCGACTGTGTTGACGGGCTCGATGAGCGTCACTGACGCGAGTCGATCTGGAATTCGTGCCGCGGTTTGCGCGGCCGTCCATCCTCCATAGGAATGCCCGACGAGATGCACTCCTGTCAGGCCGAGTCCCCCGAGCACCTGGTCAAGACAGCAGGCGCAGTCCTGCGCCGACTTCATCGACCTCGACTGCACGCTGGCGCCGGGTTGGCCGAGTAGATCAACCGTATAAACAGTGAAATCGTTTGTGAGAGCGGACACGTGCTCGGCCCACATTGCCGAAGTCGCCCAGAAGCAGTGCAGCAGCACGACGGGAATCCCGCCCGCGGGCCCGTGTTGGTACACGCGCACGACACCGAACTCGGTTGGCACATCGTGCACGGCATCCGGTCGTGAACTCAGCGCACGCACACGGTCGTAAACCGCGAGATAGCGCTGCCGTGACTCCACGCTGCGAAAACCCGACTTATCCGACACCGCCACTACCTCCCACCCCCAGGATTCCACGGATGGCGACCTGACCGGACCTCGTAAGTCGAGCAAGGGGCCTGACCCCGGAGCCCCTCCCCAGGGGGACCGGTCAGTGCGAGGTTCTTCGGAATCCACACCCGCATCTGAGACAGGATCTGAGCCGCCTCGTTTCTCTAGAAACGAGACACGTTTATTGCACACAGAATTCGGCACCGACCTCATGCTCCCGGCAACCGAACCAGTTCGCACTGGTCGACCAAGCGACAAAGGGCGGCGGTGTCACCCGGAATAGGTCAAAGCACCCCGGTCGACTATTCGCAGAGCGTTATCTACTGACCCTTCCCAGCCAAACGCCAGAGTTCGCGCCTGTCTCCCTGGCTCGACTGCTTTGAGATCTACGCGGTCGGGTGGACAACTTCGGTTGCCGCGCATCACGGCCGCGATTTGCCTTCCTGAGTCAAGCTCAATCACATCCACGAGTGCGCCTGGCAGGTCTGGTTGTCGCAGACCTAACTCACCCACGAGTAACTTCACTTCAATGCTGCTTGCTTGAGGATCGATCGTTTCCCAGTGGTAAATCCGTGGGGCGCTGAACGACGGCCACTGCTGCACCGTGAGCGGCGCTAGTGCGTCCCGGTGGACCACGATGGTAGCGGCGGTACACCAGCCGCCATTGGTGTACATCGCCCGCATCCAGTAATCGGTAATGGACTCTTTTGGCTCAGTGGCCAGTCGCGGCCGAGAGAAATCGCCTACCAGATCGGCGAACCAACTGCCTTGCAACAGCTTCAGGTTGATCTTGCCGTGGAGCTGGTCACTCCCGATCAACACCTCGTTCTTGGCGGTCAATCGAATCCACCATGTCAGCGACCGATGGCCGTCAGAGCTCTCAATCCTCCAGCGCAGACGATCACAGCGCGTGGCGGCAGTGGGGCGCCGTGCCGCCCCCGACGCGCGCCTTTGCATCACCGCAGCATAAGCCTGTCAAACACCACATCGGAAGAGCCCAAACCCGGTTGGGATGAGGGTTGGGCGTCGCCGCACGCCGCGCAGAATCTGATCCACCTCATTTCCTTAGGAGACAACACCAGCTTCGATTTGCGGTCGATCGTTCCTTGCAGGTGACGCGACGTCAGGTTCTAGCGTGTGTTCCATGGCGGAAGTCACCGGATTCAAGATCGGCGATCTCGCACGGTCAGCGGGGTTGTCGGTGCGCGCGGTGCGCTATTACGACCAAATCGGGCTACTCGTTCCATCGGGCCGCAGTCCGGCTGGTCAGCGGCTTTACAGCGATGCCGACATTCGCCGGCTGTACCGCATCTGTCTGCTGCGCCAAGCCGGTTTCGCACTGACCGAGATCGGCCAGGTGCTCGACGAGCCGAAGTGGGATCTGCGTCATGCGATGCTGGCCCATCTGGATCTGCTCGACCAGCGGATCGCAGTTGGGCAGGCGCTGCGGCGGCGGCTGGCCCGCATGGCCGAAGCGCTCGCCGCCGACGACTCGCCGTCCACCGCCGAAGTACTAGAGACCCTGGAGGAGATGACCATGCTCAATGACGCGGTGCATCAACGGATCTCGATTCTGGTCTACGACGACATTCCCGCGATTCATGCCTACCTGGTCCGGGTGTTCGGTCTCGGCGAGGGGCGCCTGGTGTACGCCGACGACAACACCTGCGTGCACGGCGAGGTGCAGGCTGGCGACGGGGTGATCTGGTTGCATCAGGTGTCGTCGCGGTTCGGGTTGGCGTCCCCGAAAAGCCTCGGTGGCGCGAACGGCATTACCGCAGTCATGGTCGATGATGTCGACGCTCACTTTGCGTACGCCGTCGAGCAGGGCGCCGAGATTGTGCATGAGCCCGTTGATCAGCCCTACGGCTACCGCGAGTACAGCGCCCGCGATCCCGAAGGCGGCCTGTGGTCGTTCATGAAACCGCTCGGCGATTGATTTAGAACCACGTATCCCACCGAGACAAGAACCGAGCCGTCCCGGTTTCCTACAAACGAGACGATCGCCGGCGATAGATTTTCAGTTTTCTTCAAGATGGCAGCAAATGGCAGCTCGAAGGCATTGTGCTGACAGCACATCAAACCCCATCCTTCGGACGTGACCTCGAACGACACCGGCTGGCCATGCGCCCGGCATCCTCGTCCCATGGGAGGGTCAGCAACGATCCGAATTAACGCCTCGCCCGCGGCTGTTTGGAACCTGGTCAGCGACGTTACGCAGATCGGACGATTCAGCCCAGAAACCACCGCGGCTCAATGGCTCGAAGGTGTAACGCGACCCCGCGCCGGCGCCAAGTTTCGAGGCCGAGTCAAACGCAACGAAAAGGGGCCCACCTACTGGACATCCTGCATGGTCACCGAGTGTGAGCCCGGTCGAGTATTCGCCTTTACGGTGCGATCCCGGCCGATGGGACTTCCGATCGCGCCCAAAAACACCGTCTGCCTGACGTGGCGTTACACGTTCGAACCCGCCGGGGACGACCTTGGAACGCTGGTCACCGAGGCATTCAAACTGGACGACATCCCGACGATGCGTCTGTACTGGCGGACACTGGGTTGGCTACGCGGACCTCGAATGCTCAAGGACATGGAGCGCACCCTGCGCGCACTGAAGAACGCCGCCGAAGAACCACAGGCCCATCGGCCACATATGTAGTACGCATCGGACTGCCGCCCTTCGCCCACCCGTCGTCCACGCTTGTTTCTTTACTTATGAGACATCACCGGGAAGCTAGCCGTGGGGGACGAGTTCGAGTCGTCGCGCGACGTCGGAGACGAAGACGCCGCCGGGGTCAGTTGTGGCACGGATGGCGCGCCATTCGTCGAGTCGGGGATACATCTGCGGGATTTGGTGGGCTTTGGCCCGGGAGTCTTTGGCGAAGTAGATCCGGCCGCCGACATCAAGCACTCGCTCGTCGAGGCCGTCGAGGAATGCCCCGATGCCCGGCTTGATCGGGAAGTCGAGGCTGAGCATGAAGCCCGGATGCGGCCACGACAGCGGTGCTCGGTTGCCGGGACCCATCCGTTTGAACACGTTGAGAAATGAGGGATGCCCGGAGTGCGCCACCGCCGTGATGATGTCGGCGAGCTGCTGTTCAGCACCGAACAGGATCGAGAACTGGTACTGCAGGAAGCCTTCTTGTCCATAGGCGCGGTTCCATTCCCCGAGCAAATCCAGCGGGTGATAGAACTGCGTCAGGTTCTGGACGGTGCCGCGGCCGTGTTTGGGATAGGCGTGATAGGCCGCTTCGGCGGCGATGCGGGAGGTGAACCTGTTGATCAGACCGTTGGGGAAGATGTCGGGGACGGTGAAGAGTTGAGGTGCTTTGAGCTGCAACGGATTTAGTTGCAGCTTCGGTGGTAGTTCGTCGATTTTCGCCAACGAACCACGGGTGAATCCCGCCCGGCCCATCCGGGCACCTGTGGAGATCGTGTCGGGTACTGACATCGAATAGTCATAGCCCTCGTCGGAGCCGCCGGTGAGTAGTTCTATGGTCTCGTCGAGGTTGTGGGTGCGGTCGTGGTCGGCGATGAAGTATGCCGTCTCGGTACGCGTCATCCGAATCCGGGCGCGAAGCACGATGCCGGTCAGCCCCATCCCGGCGACGGTTGCCCAGAACAGATCGGAACTGGCTCCATCGGGGGTCAACGTGGTGATCGTGCCATCCGCGCTGAGTAGGTCCAGGGACACGACGTGGTTGCCGAAGCTGCCATGAGAGTGGTGATTTTTTCCGTGGATGTCGGCGGCGATCGCACCGCCAACGGTTACTTGGCGGGTCCCTGGTAACACCGGCCCCCACAGGCCGTGGGGTAAGACCGCCCGGATCAGCGCATCCAGACTTACCCCGGCGTCGACGTCGACGATCCCCGTATCCGGGTCGATACGGTGGATGCGATTGAGCGGAGTCATGTCGATTACCAGGCCGCCGCCATTTTGCGCTGGGTCGCCGTAACTGCGACCTAGCCCCCGTGCGATCACTCCGCGCGGGCCGGCAGACCGCACCGCTGCGGCGATGGTCTCGATGTCCGCGGTGGAAAGCACGTCGGCCCGAGACCGGATTCGCTGGCCCCAACCACTTAACACACGGCTCGTTGTCCGGACCTCTAATCCTGCGCTCACGCTGATCGACAGTAAGTCGTTGGACGGCACAACCGATGATCGCCCCGCCAGAAGAGATCCGAGACAAGATTTGATCGGCCTCGAATCTCTAGATGTGCGACAGGAGCAATGTGCTCATCTGTCAGCGGACATGGCTATCTCGGGAGAGCGGGCCCAGTTGTGCCGGCCGGATGTCCCGACGTCCCTATCCTTGGAGGCGTGACGAGCGAGTGCGGTGACACCGGGTCGGAGCTGCCTTCCTCCCCGACTTCGTCGCGCCGTTTCGGTCAACTGCCCGACCTTGGTGTCTCAGATGACTTCGACAAGCCGCTACCTCGCGGTGATGTCGCTGTGTGGGAAGCGTCTGACACGTCGGCCCACCAGGGCGACAGCGAAGCCCCCGACGAGTGGACCATCGACGAACTCGACGACTGGCCCTTCGACGATCCCTCCATCGATGTGGCAGCCCTGCTTCAGTCGCTGCGAGAGTCGGATGTCGACCGCGCAGCCGGCCACACGTTCGGTGAAGAAGAGATTCGCGCTCGCTATGGCTTGCCGAGGCCAGACGTAAGCGGCAGACCCGTCTCCGAACCTCGGTGACCGTCCCTGCGAGGACGAGGCCGCATCTAGATCAGGCGGGGGTCGCCGTCTTCGTGGAGCACGATGTGCCGATCGCAGCGCTGGGAGCGCGTGGACGACGTCTGTGTTGGTGGTCATGCGTTTTTCTCGTTGCTGTTGTGCAGATCCTTAACGGTGCCGATGAACACGTCGGTGATCTCGGGTAGCCGGGATACCAAGTCCCACAGCGGCTTATCGGTCTCATATCGCGCGGCGGCGTTCTCCTGGTCCCACTGCTGCTTCCAGGCTGCATAACCAGGTAGGTCATCGGGATCGGAGCTGTAGTCCAGAGGATCAAGCCCATCGGGATGCTGCGGCCGGATCATGTAAAAGCGTGCTAGTCGTCCGGTGTGGCGGTGGTACGCCACCACGTTGATCTTGAGCTCGCTTGGCCAGTCGTTGCGCATCGGTACGCGGCCCAGAAGCTGCCACTCGTTTAGGTCTGGCACCTGCAGGCAGGTGCCCTCGGTCAGTGTGATGGCCATCCGTCCATCGGAGTGCACGTGCGCGATCACCTGGTCGGGGCTGCTCGGGCCGTAACCAGGGCGCAGTGGCGGGGTGGGCGTGATGGACATGCGTGATCTCCTTCGGTGGTTCCAAGGGTGCGGCACAAAGTGCTCGTTATTGGTAGCCGCATGTCGCCGGTCGCCGATACCCTTTAACACATGAATCCGCAGGTGCCGGGCTATCCCGCGGGGTTGGCTGCCTCGCTGGCCGGAGCGCCTATGGGCGCAACCGTATTGCCGCCACCTCAAACGCCTGCGCCTCCTCCTGGACCTCCACCCCGGCGGAGGGGCTGGATCATCCTGGTGCTGCTGGTGCTGCTGGCTGCGTCGCTCTTGGCTATAAGTGCGCTCGTTATGAGCGTGATCAGAATGACCGCGTCGCCCCCACCCGCGACCACCACGACGGTAACGGCGCCACCGCCGCCCCCGCCGAACTACAGCCCCGAGCAGATAGCGTCGGCGAAAAAAGAAGCTTGCGACGCAAGCGAGGCAGCCGCCTTGAGCGTCAACAACTCGCAGCAGAACTTAATTGTCGCCGCTCGTGATCGGAAATCGCCCCAATACGGTCCCGCACTGGCGAATTTTCAGCTCGTAGTGGCGATTGAAACTAAGTACATGCAACAACATCTGCCACCGGCGACCCCAAACGATGTCGTCAAAGCGACTAATGATTACATCGCCGCGCTGGTCGCAGTGGCAGACGGCGAAACCCGTGGAGTGTCAAACCCAGACGCAGACGCGCTAGTCGACAGAGCAAACAACATCGGCGATCGACTAAACAAGGCCTGTGGCTGACGTGACCTTTCCCTTTCACTCGCCTGAGCTAAGACAGCCAGCACCATCGCCGCCATGGCTGCCTACTCCCGGCCCCAGCCGCGGAGTCATAGTGGGAGCGGCAGGCGTATTGGTGGCCGCACTGGTCGCAGTGGTGCTGGCCGGCATAGGGCTGGCAACCTCCTCGAAAGGTGCGGTTAACACCGTGGTGGTGCCGTGGTCGCCACCGCCACCAACCGCTGATCAGGTGGCTGCGGCCCGCGCGAAGGCCTGTGAGCTGTGGGGAAGAACTGCATCGGTGATGGATGGCGCCACAAATGCGGTGGCGCACACTCCGGGTGATTGGAACACTCCTGCAGTGCAGGATGCCTTGGCCAATGAGGCGCGGGTGACATTGGTCGAAAGGGAGTATCTATACCGCGAACTGCCTGCCAATACACCGGTTGCGATCCGGTCAGGGATCAACGACTACATGGCGGCCAGCGTCGATATGGAAAACGCCACCGCGCACCGGAAAGGCACAGCGCGAGATGCCGCGATCGATCGGGCGAATGCCGCCGAGGGCCAAGTCAACGCGGCGTGCCGGTAACGGGGTAAAGGGGGACTGATGGCTGATGTTCCTGCGGCCAGCATCGCTGGCAACATGATCATTACTCCCGATATGGTGCCGCCGGCGGCGGAACCATTGGAAGCTCAAGCCGCGCATTACAAGGCATTGGCGGAAAAAACTGCGGAACTGCAGCAGCGGCTGAAGGTCGCCAATGCGATGCGGGAGGATGCCGCGCAGTCGCCCGGTTTCGAAGCTGGCCACGAAAAGAACCGCCAGCTGGCGGCAGACTACGGCCGCATGGTCGAGATCTACAACGCAGCCGCAACGTATTTCACCGGGGTCGCAGGCGACTATCGCACCGCCCGCCACACTCAAAATCGGATTGCCAACGACGCGAACACGGAACTCGCTGCGACCGCAGACCCGGTAAAACGACAGGAGATCGTGGTCGCCGCTCATGCCCGCGCTCGAGACCTGACCAGCCAGGCCGTCCAGTCCGCGCTCACAAAAGCCCAGGCATTTCACGGGACCGCTGGCACGGATATCACCGCTCTGACTTCGCGTTCGGGCGGTCCGATGCCTCAAGATCCCGTTTTGCCCCACAGCGGCGGTGGCGGCATCGCCGTCCCTGCAGGGCGAGACAAAAAAGCGTTAGATGACAGTGGATCGCCAGATGGCGGATCTCCCGATGGCGGTGAGAACGGTGTTCAGGGTGCGGGCAATAACCAGCATGGACCGGGCCATCGCAACGGACTAGGGCGCCCTGGGGACGATACAGACAATCCGCTGCCGCCTCCGGCGGTGGCAAATCCGTTTGCGGGCGGTGGCGGGCAGATGCCTGGCGGCGGCGGGAGCGGGATTCAGTCTGTCGGGTTTCCGCCGGGGTTGACGTCGATGACGGGTGGACTTGGCTCGGTGCCCGGTGGGAGCGGTATGGGCGGCCTGGGCTCTGGTGGAGGCTTGGGAGGCGGGCTGCCTGGTGGTCTTGGACAGTTGCCCGGGACTCAAGCTGCTGGGCTGGGGAATCTGCCTGCTAACGCCGCGCCGGCAGCCGGAGCACCGGCGCAGTTGGGTCCGGCTTTCTCTCAAGGGCTTTCAGCAGGATCGGCGTTGGGGTCGCTGCCGCCCGCGACCGGCACTGGCACCCCGGCTGCAGGACAGGCAGCCGCGACTCCGGCGGCGGGCCTTACGTCGGGTGCGGGTGTGCCCTCGGCGGGGGTGGCAGCGGCAGGTGCGACTCCGCCTACGGTTAATCCCGCGGGCGCCGGGGTGGCAAGCTCTGCCGGGACTGCGGGTGCGGCGCCGGCGGCGATGATGCTTCCCCCGCCGGGTATGGGCGCTCCGGCGGCTCCTGTAGCTGGGGGCGCCAGTGGTGCGGCACCGGTGGCCCCTGCCGGCAATTCGGGCACAGCGGGTGGTTCGGCGCCGGCTACGGGCTCAGCGGGCTCGCCGGGCGGATCAGGTGGTGCGGTGGTGGTGCCGGCCGCCACTGTGAGCGCTGGAGCAGGGTCTACCCGGCGCGAAAGGTCTGATTCACCGGAGTTGGCTTCCGCAAAAGCGTTGGCGCGCAAGCTCCGTCGTGACAGTGACATCGTTAATTACGCCTGCATCGAGTGGGCCGTGGGTGTGTTTCGGCGTGAGGCTGGTGGTGCCACCGAGTGTGTGGTGATGTCCAACGAGGGCTTCGGCTATATCCCGTGGGGAGTGTTCTTGCCGCGTACTGCACGCCTTTTGTCAGCAGATAAGCTGGTGGACAACCCGTTTCGGGAACGTTGGTTCGGATCATCCGATCCCGCCGAGGTGTTAGCCGAGTACGCACAACTGCGCGGGCGCGGTGGCACGCACCTGGTTGCCATGGCCGTGACTAAGGAAAGTCCCTTCGGTCGCGCGCCCGGTGTCGAATACGCCGTCTGCCCCCGCGAATTCGACGATGGCCCTTACTCGCGGCCGATCCTCGACGACATGCATATGCACCGGCTCGAAGCCTTCGATCCACAGATGTATGCCCGGATTTTGCAGACGCCGCGCATGGTGGTGAAGCGAGCCCTGCAACAGCTCGGCGTTCAGATGACGTGGACTGTGTCGAGGTGCGGGCAAATGACGCCCGAGCTGCGCGAGATGTGGAATGTGTTGGGTACCCGCGACGACGTTTCGGAGACGGTGTGGAAGCAGTACCGGATAGCGGCCAGCGTGTATTTCGTGAATTTGAGCGCGACCAGACCGCACCCGGAGTCCTCCACTGGAGAGCGCCAGACGTATCAGGCGCAATGGGTCACGGCACGCACCATGGAATTCGTGCAGGGCTGGGAGCAGGACCTGGCCGAGGTAGCGGACATGGTCTATGCCGCAGCGACCGCGCACGCCGATCCCGGCGATTTCGCCCACCAATTCGAAATGAGGCTGCGCGCAGTCGCAGCCGAGCTCGGCTGCGACATTGAGTGAGGGCACCGCAGTGAGCGACGATTATTTGCATTGGCTTGCCGAGCAATGGCGCCAAGAGCAGCACCAGGAGTGGCAGGCTAAGCACCGTGGGGTAGAACACCTCGCGGTACTGGGGGCACGTCATCGCGATCTGGTCTCGACACTCACAGAGAGCGCACGGTGGGCGGTCGGTACTGCCACACTGGGCATCCCACGCGAGTCGACCACCCGGATGTCTGGCTGGGCAACTGACCTGGAACGCGCCGCATGCGATCTGCGCCTGGCGGGTATGAATTTCGCGGCCTCGCTCTGTGATCTGGGCCTGACCTGGGATTTTTTGCAACCAGCTCAGCCTTCAGCTTCATCAGACTGGATCACGAAGTCGCGGCCGTGGTTGGCGCCTGATCCCGAGCTTGCCGAGTTGGCGGTCGAGGACAGGTTCGGGACGAGCTTGCTGGCGGCGACTCGGGCGGCAGGTAAGTCATGGCTGGCTGAAGTCGCCGCTGCACCGCATCTTCTGTCCGCGTTGTCGTCGGCGGTGGAGTTGGAGCCGTACAGTGCGGCCGGTTCATTGGCCGCACAGCGCGCGGTGGCAACGTTGGAGCGCGCATGCGTTGAGTCCGTAGGTATTTCCTACAAACGAACGCTGGTCATGGGTCGGGGCTGGGCGCGTGACGCGTCTGCCATCACCGAGGACGACGTCAACATGATCGCGGCGTGGATGCGGACTTTGGCCGATGCCGGGATACCAAAAGCTCTGTGTGACACAGTTTTTCGTGACTTCCCGGTTGTTTACGATCACGCCCTTGCCGCGGCGCGCAGTAAAGCGAAGTCGATGTGACGATCCGCTGCTAACACAGCCGGGAGACTTGCGCTCCTAATGCTTTCAAGGGTCTCTTGAAACACTGTGTCGTTCCGTCTAGTATTCAAGGCAGCCTTGAAACTAGTGAGGGGGCCACCGTGGTGTCCGCAACGGCAGCAGATCTCTTTGGCGCGGTCAGCCCCGACCCATGACCAGCGTTCGTTTGTAGGAAATACCTACGGACTCAACGCATG
>NZ_LZLL01000105.1:0-8239 GCF_001669335.1 Mycobacterium sp. 1245852.3
GGTGTCCACACATGAGGCTGTCGTTGAGCAAATTGGGCGTTGCGGTTGGCAGCGCGGCGGTGGCGTTGAGCGCCGCGGCCGGGATCGCGTCCGCGGATCCCACCGACGCGATCATCAACACCACCTGCAACTACGGGCAGGTCATCGCGGCGCTGAACGCGACCGACCCGGCAGCTGCCCAACAGCTGAACTCGTCGCCGGTGGCGCAGTCCTACATCCGCAACTTCTTGGCCTCGCCGCCGCCGAAGCGTCAGCAGATGGCCCAGCAGATCCAGGCCATGCCGTCGGCGCAGAAGTACTACGACGACATCAACCAGGTCGCGGTCACCTGTAACAACTACTGAGCCGATCGCTTCGCACGAAGCGGTTCAGTAGCCGCCGAGCAGGCGGCGCACGCGCCCCAGGGTCTCCGGCCCGACGCGGCTGCGAATGCGTGACGGATCGGCGGGCCGCCGGCCCCACAGCAGCAGCACCCGCGCGGCCGCGTCGGTCTCCAGGGTGGCCGGGCCTTCCGGCTCGGCGAGCCCGATGGTGATCTGATCCGGGTCCGCGGCCAGCACGACGTCGTCGGTGCCGTCGGCTCGCAGCCGGGCGTCGATTCGCTCGCCGGGTTTCAGCTGCTTGGCCCCCTTCACCAGCAGCGGCCTGCCCACCGCGAGGACGCTGTGCGTGGTCATCCACGGCTCGGCCAGCCGGGCCTGGGCGGCCGGTTCGTCCCCGGTGATGTCCCAGCTGTGCAGGACCAACTCTTCGCGCATGTGCTCGGCGAACCAGGGCACCTTCATGGTGCGGCCGGTCCAGGCGACGTCGGTGTCGGCGGGCAGCGCCTCGGCCGCCACCGCGACCTCGGTGAGGGTGGCCATCCGGTCGGTCAGCGCGTCCCACAGGTCCGCGTCGTTCAGGGCGCGCAGGGGGCCTTCGCGTTCCTCGAAGCTGCGGGTGGCTACGGGCTGGCCGTCTAGGTGGGCGCCGAGCACCCGCGCGAGCTCTTCGGCGTTTCCGGCCTGGTGGACGACGATGTCGCGCACCGTCCAGGCCTCACACCAGGTGCCGGCGTCGGGTCCGTGCCGGCGCACCGCATCCGCGAACGGCCGCCACTCGGGGAATCGATCGTCATCAATCTGTCGCTTCACGACCCCCGGTATACCCGACGGCACCGACAAGAAGGCGAACTACGCGGCCAGCGTCGTGTAGTCGGTGGTGCGTTGCCGCGCCGGGCGGCCGATGCCCTCGGCGATCGCGACAAGCTCCGCCACCGTCTTGGCCGAGCCGTACTCCGAACCGGCCATCCGGGAGATGGTCTCCTCCATCAGCGTGCCGCCCAGATCGTTGGCGCCGCCGCGCAGCATCACCTGCGTGCGCTCCACGCCGAGCTTGACCCAGCTGGTCTGGATCTGGGAAATGCGGCCGTGCAACATGATTCGCGCCAGCGCGTGCACGGCGCGGTTGTCCCGATGGGTGGGTCCGGGACGCGACGCGCCGGCCAGGTACAGCGGTGAGCTCTGGTGCACGAACGGCAACGGCACGAACTCGGTGAAACCGCCGGTGCGGTCCTGGATGTCGCGCAGCACGTTGAGGTGGCCGACCCAGTGCCGCGGGCTGTCAACGTGGCCGTACATCATGGTCGACGACGACCGCAGCCCGACCTCGTGTGCGGTGGTCACGATTTCGATCCACAGTGACGTCGGCAGCTTGCCCTTGGTCAGCACCCAGCGCACCTCGTCGTCGAGGATCTCGGCGGCGGTGCCCGGAATGGTGTCCAGCCCGGCTTCGCGCAGGCTGATCAGCCACTCGCGAATGCTCAGCCCGCTCTTGGTGACCCCGTTGGCGATCTCCATCGGGGAAAACGCGTGCACGTGCATCGACGGCACCCGCGCCTTGACCGCGCGGACCAGGTCGGCGTAGCCCGTGACCGGCAGCTCGGGGTCGATGCCGCCCTGCATGCACACCTCGGTGGCGCCCTGCACGTGCGCCTCCCACGCGCGGTCGGCGACCTCCTCGGTGGACAGCGAGTATGCATCGGCGTCGCCCTTGCGCTGCGCGAACGCGCAGAACCGGCAACCGGTGTAGCAGATGTTGGTGAAGTTGATGTTGCGGTTCACCACGAAGGTGACGTCGTCGCCGACGGCTTCGCGGCGCAGCGTATCGGCAAGCGCGGCAACCGCTTCCAGCGCGGGGCCGTCGGCGGTGGCCAGGGACAGGTATTCGCTGTCAGAGCAGCCGCCGGGGTCGCGTTCGGCGGACCGCAGCGCGGCCAGCACATCGGTGTCCAGCCGTTCTGGCGCTTTGGCGCCCTGCGCGGCCAGCTCGTTGACGTGCGCGCGGATCGATTCCCAGTCGCCGAAGGCGCTGTCGATGTCGCTGCGGGTCTCGGTGTTGCGGCCCTCGCTGTCGATGGCCGCGTTGAGGTCGACCCGGCCCGAGGAGCCGACGTCGTCGGGCTCCTGCCAGGGCAGCCCCACCGGGTTGACGTCGCGCGCCAGACCGGTCGCCGGATCGGCCAGCGCCGCAACGTGTCCGGACACCCGCGGGTCGATCCACGCCGCGCCCGCCTGCACGTATTTCGGCTGCGCGGTCAGCCGCTGGACCAGCTCGTAACCGGCTTCGGCGGTGACGGCGGCCAAGTCGTCCAACGCCGGCCACGGCCGCTCGGGGTTGACGTGGTCGGGCGTCAGCGGCGACACCCCACCCCAGTCGTCCACCCCGGCGCCGAGCAGGGCCAGGCACTCGTCGCGCGACACCAGATTGGGCGGCGCCTGAATCCGCATGCCGGGGCCGAGGACCAGGCGCGCGACCGCCACCGTGGCCAGGTAATCCTCGATGCCGGCGTCGGGAACGGCGGCCATCGCGGTGTGTTCCTTGGCCCGGAAGTTCTGCACGATCACCTCTTGCACATGACCGAACTCCTTGTGCGCCTTGCGGATCGCATGCAAGGTGTCGGCGCGCTCGGCGAGCGTCTCGCCGATGCCGACCAGCAGGCCGGTGGTGAACGGGATCGACAACCGCCCCGCGTCGGTCAGGGCGCGCAGCCGCACGGCCGGATCTTTGTCCGGGCTGCCGTAGTGCGCAAGCCCTTTCGTCTCGAACAGCCGCCGTGACGTCGTCTCGAGCATCATGCCCATCGAGGGCGCCACCGGCTTGAGCCGGGCCATCTCCGACCAGCTCATCACGCCGGGGTTCAGGTGCGGCAGCAGCCCGGTCTCTTCGAGCACCCGGATCGCCATCGCGCGCACGTAGGACAGCGTGGAGTCATAGCCGCGTTCGCTCAGCCACTCGACGGCCTCCGGCCAGCGATCCTCGGGCCGGTCGCCGAGGGTGAATAGTGCTTCCTTGCAACCGAGTTCGGCCCCGCGGCGGGCGATGTCGAGGATCTCGTCGGGCTCGAGATACATGCCGGCGCCCTGGGCGCGCAGCTTGCCCGGGACGGTGACGAAGGTGCAGTAGTGGCAGGTGTCCCGGCACAGGTGGGTGACCGGGATGAAAACCTTGCGCGAGTAGGTGATCGGCAGCCCGCCGCCCGGCCCGCGCCGGCCGGCCGACTCCAGACCCGCATCGCGCACCCGGGCCGCACTGGCACACAGGTCGGCGAGGTCCGCGCCGCGCGCGGTCATGGCGACCGCGGCCTCGTCGACGTTCAGCGCGACGCCGTCTCGAGCCCGTCGCAGCACCCGCCGCAGCGCCGATGCACCGGCCTTCGGCGGGGCTTCCGGAGAAACCTTGGCCGGCACCACAGGGTTGGGCAGAGCGGTAGGCTCCTCGCCCGGAGTCAACAGCACCTTGGTGTAACTTCCCCACGATCGAATTTCATCCGCGCGTCCCAACATGTGAAATCGTGGCACCCGTTGGCGGGTCCCGTATGGGCAACAGTCAACAGTAGCGGCACCCCCGCGTCGGCAAGCGGGCGACATCCCGGCCGACCGTCAGACGCCCTGCCCGCGCCGCCACAGCACCCAGACCGGCGGTACCACCCCCAGGACCAGCAGCAATAAGGCCGCGTACGCCATCAGGCCGCGGCCGCCCAGGATCACGTCGTCGGCCGGGCCACCCATGCTGATCACCGCCACGGTCAGCAGCCACGTCCACAACGGCAGCGCCGCCAACCGGGGCGAACGGGTCCAGCGGCCGGCGGCCCACACCAGCGCCGCGTTGACCAGTCCGGAAATCAGTCCGCTGATGGGAAACGGGACCGTCCCGATGTAGAGAGGCAGCAGCAGGGCTCCGGCAAGTGCGGAGAGCACCCCGTCGACCGCCAAGAGGGCCAATACGACGAAACGGATCGCGGGGTCGGTCGCGCCGCTGTCGTCAACGGAGGCGACGCGTGGCTTGGTTTCGGTCAGGTCGGGACGCTGTCGATGTTGGACATGATGGAGCCGATAACCCACTGTAGGTTGTCCAGCCGGTCCTGCCAGTGTTGCTGATTAGGGTCCAGGTCGGGGTCCATGCGAATTCCTTCCGTGGCTGCCTGATTGGCAGCCTACCGCGTCGGGGCCGGCGGAAACTCAAGCCCTGCGAGCAGGTCCGTTTCCCAGCCCCGCCCGTCGCGCTCCCCCGCCGCGCCACCGACCAGGACGTAGTGCTCTTGCCCCAGAATCGGTATCGCCGCGTTGTTCGACAGCGCGCAGGCGCGACCGGTCGGTCCGACCACCACCTGGGTGGCGTGCGCGGCGAGCGCCGCCCGCTTGGCGGCCACGGCCTCCGGGCCGGTCTCGACGACGGCGTCGATGTCCTCGTCGGCGTAACCGAAGGTGAACTCCTGCTTCGGCGGGATCGACCATTCGGACCGCAGATCCTCGGGCGTCAGCGCGTCCATGGCCGCTTCGAAGGCGCTCGTCGCGAAGACCGACCAGTAGAACTTCGGCACGGCCCAGGGCTCGCCGGGAAAGTCTTCGGCGCCAACTCCGGGGCCCGCCGCCGCCACGGCGGCCACCGTGATGCGGTGCGCGTGAACGTGATCGGGATGGCCGTAGCCGCCGGCCGGGTCGTAGGTCACCACGACGTGTGGGCGCTGCTCGCGGATGACGGCCACCAGCGCGCCGACGGTCTCGCGGTCGTCGGCGTCGATGAAGCGTTGCCGGTGCCGCGCCGGCGTGCCGCGCATGCCCGAATCGCGCCACCGGCCGGCGCCGCCGAGGTAGTGCGGCTCGCCCACGCCCAGCTCCCGCAGCGCGGCGGTCAGTTCGCCGATCCGGTAGCCGCCGAGTTGGTCCGCGCGATCGACGGCCAGTTCGGCCCATCGTTCGCCGATCACCTCGCCCTCTTCGCCCAGCGTGCAGGTGACCACCCGGACATCGGCGCCACTGGCGGCGTAGTGGGCGATGGTGGCGCCGGTGCCGAGGCTTTCGTCGTCGGGGTGCGCGTGGACGAACAGTAGCCGCGGCGTCTCAGGCATGGACGGCACCCTACGGCAGCCGCGACGATTCGGGCAGTCCGGCCGCTACCCACCGGTAAGCGGCAGGTAGGAACGCGCACGGCTACTATCAAGGAGTGCCCCAGCTCACGGACGCAGACCAGACCGGCAGCCGAAGCCGCCGGCGCGGCGAGGTCCTCGAACGCGCCCTGTACGAGGCCACCCTGGCCGAGCTGACCGAGGTCGGTTACGGCGGCCTGACCATGGAGGGCATCGCGGCGCGCGCCCATACCGGCAAGGCCGCCCTGTACCGGCGCTGGGACACCAAGTGCGAGCTGGTGCACGCCGCTTTGGTGTTCGCGCTACCGCCGCTGCCCGAGCTGCGTTCCGGCCGGTCGGCCAGGGAGAACCTGCTGGCGATGTTCACCGCGCAGCGCGACCTGCTGGCCGGAAAGACCGGCTTCCCTGGCCTGGACGTCATCCATCAGCTCTTGCACGAGCCCGAGATGCGGGCCATCTTCGCCGACGCGGTGGTGCGGCCGCGCATGGAAATCGTGGAATCGATCCTGCAGGCGGCCATCGACGACGGTGACCTCGATCCGACGACGGTCACCCCGCTCACCGCCCGCATCGGGTCGGCTCTGATCAACCAGCACTTCCTGCTGAACGGTTCGCCGCCGAACCGGCGCGAGCTGGCGCTCATCGTCGACACCGTGATCCCGCCGCGCGCAACGCGTCCCGCCGACTGACCGCGCGGGCGTTATGGCCCCGTCTTGATCCACTGGCCGGCGTCGCCGACGATGCCGACCGGGACCGCACCGGACAGGCTGACGTTCTGCACGCTCGGGCCGGCCCCGACGATCGTGGTGTCCTGCAGGATCGGCAGCACGGTAGCCATGTTCCACAAGCGCGGTTCGACCGCGGTGATCACGTCGTTGATGTTCTTGGTGCCGTTCAGGGCGGCGTCGATGTTCGACTGGATGCTGCGATCGCAGATCCCGGTGAGGTTCGACGGCGCCTGCACCAGGGCGTTGGGATCGGCCGGGCGGCTGGGCGGCGGCGTGGTCGTCGGCGTCGTCGACGTGGCGGGCGCCCCGGTGGACGGCGTGGGACCGGCGGGGGCCGACGGCGCGGGTGCCGGCCCGTTGGAGATCGGCACCTGGGTGGATTCCAGTGCGGGACAACCGTATCGGGAGGCGAGCCGGGTCGCCAGGTTGCCACCCGCCTGATGCCAGCCGACGATCGCGTCGACCCGGTTGTCGTTGAGCGCGTCGTGATAGAGGGTGACCGGGTCCAGCGCCAGCACGGTCGCGGCGATGCCGACGTTGCGCAGGCGGTCGGCGGCGGTGTTTGCCACCGCGACCGAGGTCGGATCGTTCGCCGCCACCCCGATCACCAGCGAAAGTTGTTGGCCGTCCTTGCTGATCCGGCCGCGGATGACCTCGGGCGGCCCGGTGTTCGGCGGGGCTGATGGCGGCGCCGCCGAAGCCGAAGTGTTGGGGTCGACCTTGTAGCCGGCCCCCTCCAGCAGCGCCAGCGCCGCCGGGGTCGTCATCGCCGGTGGCGCGGTCGGCTCGTAGCCCGGGTCGCTCGGCGCCCGGATCTGGGCCTGGTCCAGGGTGACGGTGTTGTCGCTGCCGGCGCCGACGGCCGCGAGCAGGTCGACGTCGAGCAGCCCCAGGATCGCCTTACGGACTTGCGTGTCCGCCAGTTTGGGTTCGGTGGCCCGCAGCGTGAGCTGCATGATGCGCGGCGTCACGATCCGAGCGGTCCGGACGTCGGGGATGGCGGACAGCTGCGCGAAGGCCGCCGAGCCGCCGTGCACCTGCGCCACCTGGGTGTCGCCGTTGCGCACGGAATCGGCCAGCGCGGCCGGCGCCCCGGCGCGGCGGAACAAGATGAGCGCGGGTTTGGCCGGCGGTCCCCAGTAGCGGTCGTTGCGGGCCACCAGGATCTCGTCGCGCTGCGGATCGATGCTTTCCACCCGGAACTGGCCGCCGGTGACGGGAAGCGCCCGGGCCAGACCCGCGGCGAAACCGCCGGGCACGTCCTTGACGATGTGGGCCGGAAGGATGTTGCTGAACAACTCCTTCCACGCCGGATACGGTTCGGCGAAGGTGACCACCGCCTGCTTGCCGCCCTCCAGGGACTGCACGCCGGTGATGAGGTCGTACCCGGCCGGGTCGACGACCCCGGGCTGGCTGACCATCTGGTGCCACAGGTACCAGAAGTCGTCGGCGGCGATCGGCGCGTTGTCGGTCCACTGCGCCTCCGGCCGGATCTTGTAGGTCACCGTGAACGGGTTCTGGCCGGTCACCTCGGCCGACACCAGCAGGGTCGGGTCCATCTCCCAGCGGGAACCGGTCGGCATGTTGGGGTCGGGGACCGGCCGAAAGGCGCTCGGCAGCACCAGCGCGCTGATCGCCGCGTTCACCGGGGACAGGTCGGACAGCAGGTGCGGGTTGAAGCCGGCCCCGATCGAGTCGATGCCCATGATGATCTCGCTGACCCGCGGTGGCGGCGGCACGGAGTTGTGCGGCGTATCGGTGCTCTGCGGCGCCGGCGGCGGGTTGACCGTACAGGCCGAGAGCACGAGTCCGACCAAAAAGATCAGTCCGCCCAGCACCATGAACCAACGGCGGACTCGTCTCGGCACGCTGATCAGGGTATCGAGCAACCGCACAGCAGCCCGTCCAACCACCCCGGTGTTAACCCCGCGCCTTGGCGCGCGACCGGCTGCGGGCCCGGGCGGTGGCGTCCAGCTCGACCTTGCGCACCCGCACGATCTCCGGGGTCACCTCGACGCATTCGTCTTGCGCGCAGAGGATCTCGACATCAACGTCACCCGCGAGAAGAAGCTGACCAACATGCGGTCGTCGACCGCCGATGTCA
>NZ_LZLL01000106.1:0-7913 GCF_001669335.1 Mycobacterium sp. 1245852.3
GGCGACCTGGATGTTGTAGCCCTCGAAGCAATCCTGTTCCAGCCGTTGCGGATCGGCGGGGACGAAGGGGAAGCGCTCGATTTCGCGGCGCAGGCCGATGTCCCCGCCGGGTGGGTCCAACCGAAATTCGATGTGCCGATAGGCATCCGTGGTCGTCCGGTGGTGGCGCCGGTTGTCATCGAAGGTGCCCATCCGCAGCCGCTCCGAGCGGAGCAGTTCGACGTCGACGTCGGCGATGCTGCGCCGCTCCCCCTTGGGAAAGCGCTCGGAGGAGGCCAGCATCACGCCGTTTTCGAACACCATGGTTTGGCCGTCCCAGGCCAGATCCGTCGTCGATTCGCCTTCTCCGGCAGCCGAATACACGTAGGCGGCCAGGCAACGCGACGAGGCCGACCGGGCCAGCAGGCAGCGGTCCTCGGCGCGCCCGATCGTGATCGGGCTGCCGGACAGGTTGGCCAGCACCGTCGCACCCGCCAGCGCGGCCTCGGCGCTCGGCGGAATCGGCACGAACATGTCCTCGCAAATCTCCACGTGCAGCACGAAGCCGGGCACGTCGGAAGCCGTGAAGAGCAGGTCGGGACCGAACGGCGCCTCGACGCCGGCCAGCCGGATGGTGCCACGCTCGTCATCGCCGGGTGCGATCTGGCGGCGCTCGTAGAACTCCCGATAGGTGGGCAGGTACGACTTCGGGGCCACCCCCAGCACCGCGCCGCGATGGATCACCACCGCGGCGTTGTAGATCCGGTGCCGATGACGCAGCGGGGCACCGACGACCAACACCGGCAGCAGCTCGGCCGACGCCGCGACGATCTCCTCGATGGCCGTCTCGACGTCGTCGAGCAGCAGGTCTTGCAGCAGGATGTCTTCGATGGAATAGCCGGACAGGGTCAGCTCCGGGAACACGGCCAGCGCGACGGCGTCGTCGTGGCACTCCTGCGCCATCCGCAGGACCGTCTCGGCGTTGGCGGCCGGGTCACCGATGGCGGTGTGGTGGGTGCATGCGGCGACGCGGACGAACCCCTGGCTGTAAGCGTTGTAAAAGTCCATCGCCCTTCCATTGTCGTCGCTGGCGTGTCAACTCGCCGCGGCCGGGTATCCCCGACGACATGAGCGACACTGCTGTCCTGGTAGTCGACATGTTGAACACGTATCAGCATCCCGACGCTGAAAATTTAATACCCAATGTCGAGAAGATCATCGAGCCTTTGACCGATTTGGTCCGCCGGGCCCGTGAAACCGACGACGTCGACTTGGTGTACATCAACGACAACTACGGCGATTTCACCGCCCAGTTCTCCGATATCGTCCGGTCCGCATGCGACGGGGCCAGGCCCGATCTGGTGAAGCCGATCCTGCCGGCCGACGAGTGCCGCGTGATGACCAAGGTGCGGCACAGCGCTTTCTACGCGTCACCCCTGGACTACTTGCTCAACCGGCTGGAGACCAAGCGGGTGATCCTGACCGGCCAGGTCACCGAGCAGTGCATTCTCTACACCGCGCTGGACGCCTACGTGCGCCATTTCCCCGTCGTTATCCCCACCGACGCCGTCGCCGGGATCGACAACGAACTGTGTGAGGCCGCCCTGAAGATGATGGAGCAGAACATGTCCGCCGAGCTCACGACGGCCGCGGACTGCCTGGGCTGAGCCTCGTACTCTGGGTGTGGTGACCGTCGGCTGCGCAGAATCCCCGGAACTGGTCACGCTGTTGGCAGGGCGCCGGATCGCGGTGCTGACGGGCGCGGGCCTGTCCACCGATTCGGGCATCCCCGATTACCGCGGGCCCGATTCGCCGCCGAGCAACCCGATGACCATCCGCCAGTTCACCAGCGATCCGGCGTTTCGGCAGCGATATTGGGCGCGCAACCACGTCGGATGGCGCCACATGGACGACACGCTGCCCAACGCGGGCCACCGGGCGCTGGCCGCGCTCGAGGCCGCGTCGGTGGTCACCGGCGTGATCACCCAGAACGTCGACCTGCTGCACTCCAAGGCGGGCAGCCGAAACGTCATCAACCTGCACGGCACCTACGCGCGGGTGATCTGCCTGAGCTGCGGCTCCACCATGGCCCGCGCCGCGCTGGCCGACCGGCTGGAAGAGCTCAACCCCGGCTTCATCGAGCGCGCCGAGGCCATCGGTGGGCTGGCGGTGGCGCCCGACGCCGACGCCGTCGTCGCGGACACCGCGTCGTTCCGGTATCTGGATTGCGAGCGCTGCGGCGGCATGCTCAAGCCCGACATCGTCTACTTCGGCGAAAGCGTCCCCAAAGACGTTGTGGCCCAAGCGTATCGGTTGGTCGAGGCGGCGGATGCGCTGCTGGTCGCCGGCTCGTCGCTGACCGTGTTCTCCGGCTACCGCTTTGTGCGTCACGCCGCCGCGCTGGGCATCCCGGTGGCCATCGTCAACCGTGGCGGTACCCGCGGCGACGATCTGGCCACCGTCAAGGTCGATGGCGGCTGCTCGGAGTTGCTGGCCCTGCTCGCCGACGAGTTAGCGCCCCTGGCAACGCATTAGAAGGTGCACGGCATGCTGCGGATGGCGTGCACGAAGTTGCCCGCCAGGTAGGAAGGCTCGCCCGCCGCGATGTCGGGCAGTTGACGGAACAGCTCGCCGAAGATGGCGCGCAGCTGCGCGCGCGCGACGTGGGCACCGAGGCAGAAGTGCAGCCCGCCACCGCCGAAGCCGACGTGGGGGTTGGGGTCGCGGCTCAGGTTCAAGCGCTCCGGGTGGTCGAACGCCTCGGTGTCCCAGTTGCCGGACGGGTAGAACATGACCACCTTCTCCCCCGCCCGGATGGCCTGACCGCCCAGCTCGATATCCGTTGCGGCGGTGCGGCGGAAGGTCATCACCGGCGTCGCCCACCGGATGAACTCCTCGATGGCCGTGCCGATTCGGTTGTCGAAATCCTCGAGCAGCCATGCCTTTTCGCGGGGAAAATCGGTGAGCGCCCGCAGGGTATGACTGATGGTCTGACGGGTGGTGTCGTTGCCCGCCACCGACAGCAGGACGAAGAACGCCGCCACCTCCGCGTCTTCGAGCCGGTCGCCGTCGACTTCGGCGGTGACCAGGCTGCTGATCAGGTCGTCACCCGGGTGTTCGCGACGTTCGGTGGCCAACGTGCCGACGACTTGGTGCAGATACATTTGGTTTTCCAACAGGACCTCCAGCGCCGGGCGTCCGCCGAGGAACTGCGGGTCCGCCCAGGAGACCAGGGCATCGGTGGCGTGCGCCATGCGCTCACGTTCGGATTCCGGAATCGCCATCATGTCCGACAGGGTGCGGATGGGCAGTTCCTTGGCGCAGTGGTCGACGAAATCCGCGCCGCTGCCTGCGGATCGGAGCTCTTCGACGATGGTCTTGGCGTTGGCCTTGATCGAGTCTTCGATGCGGCGGACCTGGCGGGGGCTCAGCGCGGCATGAGCGAGCTTGCGCAGCTTGGTGTGTCGCGGCGGGTCCATCGCCAGGAACGACTGCGACGCCTCGAGCAGCTCCACCGGGATGCTCTCGAACATCACCCCGTGGCCGGACAGGAAGACGTCGTTGTTGCGGCTCACCGCGACGATGTCGGAGCGCCGGGTGACCGCCCAGAAGCCGGGGTCGGCCGGATCGGGCATCAGCGAATCCTCGACCGGTGGATGCCAGCTCACCGGCCGCTCGGCCCGCAGCACGGCGAAGGAGCGCTCCCGATCGGCCGCGGTGGTGGACCAGAAGGCGCGCGAGGACAGATCGATCTCGTCGTAGGCACGGCCGGACTTGTCGGTCCCGGACTTACCCGTCAGCACGGCCATGGTGGTGATCCTCCGTCTCGTATGACACCGGTCACAGGCTCCCTGCGACGATATGCCTAGACACTCTGTCTAGTCAATATGTCGAGTACTCGGTTATGCTCGGCGCATGCCGTCGCTCACCCGCAAGCCGCAGGGCAACCGCAGCCTGGGCCGCGAGCAGCGGCGCGAGCGGATGGAGCGCCGGCTGCTGGACGCCACCGAACGGCTGATGCGCGACGGCGCGAGCTTCACCGAACTCAGCGTGGATCGGCTCTCCGGTGAGGCCGGCATCTCCCGGGCCAGCTTCTACATCTACTTCGAGGACAAGGGGCATCTGCTGCGCCGGCTTGCGGGCCAGGTATTCGGCGATCTGACCGACGGCGCGCGGAGTTGGTGGAGCGTGGCCGGGCGCCGTGACCCCGAGGACGTGCGGACCGCGATGAGCCGCATCATCGCCACCTACCGGCGCCACCAGGCGGTGCTGGTCGCGCTCAACGAGATGGCCGCCTACGACCCGCTGACGGCGGACACGTATCGCGAACTGCTGACCGGCATCTCCGAGCAGCTCACCCACGTCATCGAAGACGGCCAGGCGGACGGCTCGATCCGCCCGGAACTGGCCGCGCTCACCACGGCCAGCGCGCTGACGTGGATGGTCGAACGGGCCTGCCAGCAGAACCTCCCGACCAAGCCCGGCGACTACGACGCCGAACTGGCCGCCACCCTGGCCGAGATCGTCTGGGGCGCACTGTATCTCAAGCCCATCTCGGAGCACTGACCCGACCGCCGCAATTGCGCTAGCACATGCGCTAGTTCGTTCCGGAAGGTCGTCATGGTCCCGAGGCGGCGTCGCCGGGGACCTCCTACACCGCCACCAAATCGTCGGCGTGCACCGCGGGCCTGCGCAACTCGTCGGGCAGCTCGGAGGTCGAGCGGCCCATCGTGGTGACCAGTTCGGTCGCGTCGTAGGCGACCACACCGCGGGCCACCATCACCCCGTCCGGGTCGCGCAACTCGACCACGTCGCCGGCGTAAAAGCGGCCCGAGACCGCGGTGATCCCGGCGGGCAGCAGCGAGCGACGCTGGCGCACCACCGCGCGCACCGCACCCTCGTCCAGGGTCAGGGCACCGGCAGCCTCGGCGGCGTAACGCACCCAGAACCGCCGGGCCGACATCCGCACCGGGCGTGCCGCGAACACCGTGCCGACCGAAGCGTCGGTGAGCGCGGTCGCGGCGTCGGCGGCGGCTGCCAGCAACACCGGCACACCGGCATCGGCGGCCAGCAGCGCCGACGACATCTTGGAGGTCATGCCGCCGGTGCCCAAATCGCTTCCGGGGCCGGCGATTACACCGATCAGATCCGCGGAGCTGGACACTTCCGCGATGAACCTGGCGCCTTCGGTCTTTCGGGGATCCGCGTCGTAGAGTCCGTCGATGTCGGACAGCAACACCAGCGCCTCGGCGCCGACCAGGTGAGCCACCAGCGCCGAAAGCCGGTCGTTGTCACCGAACCGGATCTCGTTGGTGGCCACCGTGTCGTTCTCGTTGACGATCGCCACCGCATGCAGGGCGCGCAGCCGATCCAGCGTGCGCTGGGCGTTGGTGTGCTGGGCCCGCATCGAGATGTCGTGCGCGCTCAGCAGCACCTGGCCGACCGTGCGGCCATAGCGGGCGAACGCGGCGCTCCACGAATTCACCAGCGCGACCTGACCGACGCTGGCCGCGGCCTGTTTCGTCGCCAAATCCCTTGGCCGACGGGATAATCCGAGCGGCTCGATGCCGGCGGCGATGGCTCCCGACGAGACGATGACGACGTCGGTCCCCGCCTTCATCCGGGCCTCGATCGCGTCGGCGAGCCCGGCCAGCCGGCCCGCGTCGAACACCCCGGCCGGTGTGGTCAGCGCGTTTGTGCCCACCTTGACCACCAGGCTGCGCGCAGTGCGGATGACGTCGCGGTGCGCGGTCACTGCTCCTCACCGCGTACTCTGGTTCTGCGCCGCTCCTCAGCATCGCTGCGCTCTGCATCGTCGCCGGCGCGTCGCTGGCGCCGGGCGGCCTTGCGTTCGGCGGCGCCGACGCGCTCGGTGCGCTCCAGCCTCGTGTCGGTTCCGCGACCGGATAGCGCAACCTGTTGTCCCGCAGGCGTTTGCGGCTCCCAATCGAACGTCATGTCCCCGATGGTCACTGCGCAGCCCGGCCGCGCGCCCAGCCGCAGCAACTCCTCTTCGACGCCCAGGCGCGCCAACCGGTCGGCCAGATATCCCACGGCCTCGTCGTTGTCGAAGTTGGTCTGGCGGATCCAGCGTTCGGGGCGTGCGCCGCTGACCACGAAGGCGCCGGGCTGCTGGGGATCCGGCTGCACACTGAAGCCGCTGTCGTCGACGGGTACCGGCCGGATCACCGGGCGCCGCGGCACGATCTCGGGCTGGGCCGCCTGGTAGTCCGAGATGATCTGCCACAGCCCGAATATCAACGGCTGCAGGCCTTCTCGTGCCACGGTCGACACCAGGAACACCGGCCAGCCGCGCTGGGCGATCTCGTCACGGACAAACTCGGCAAGCTCGCGCGCCTCGGGGACGTCGATCTTGTTGAGCACTACGGCGCGGGGCCGCTCGGTCAGATCACCCAGTGCCGCATCCCCTTGCAGGGTGGGCGTATACGCGGCGAGTTCGGCCTCCAGCGCATCGATGTCGGAGATGGGGTCACGGCCGGGATCCGCGGTGGCGCAGTCGACGACGTGCACCAGCACGGCGCATCGCTCGATGTGGCGGAGGAAATCCAGGCCCAGGCCGCGGCCCTGCGATGCACCCGGGATCAGGCCGGGCACGTCGGCAACGGTGAAGGTGTGTTCGCCCGCCGATACCACCCCGAGGTTGGGCACCAGCGTGGTGAACGGATAGTCGGCGATCTTGGGCTTGGCGGCCGAGATCGTGGACACCAGCGAAGATTTGCCGGCCGAGGGAAAACCGATCAGGCCGGCGTCGGCCACGGTCTTGAGTTCCAGCGTCAGGTCGCGGGTCTGGCCCTGCTCGCCCAGCAGCGCAAAGCCGGGAGCCTTGCGGGCCCGCGAGGCGAGTGCGGCGTTGCCCAGCCCGCCGCGTCCACCCGCGGCCGCTTCGAACCGGGTGCCCGCGCCGACCAGGTCGGCGAGCAGCCGACCGTTTTCGTCGAGGACGACGGTGCCGTCGGGCACTTTGACTTCCAGGTCGGCGCCGGCGGCGCCGTCGCGATTGTTGCCCATGCCCTGCTTGCCCGACGGGGCGGTGACGTGGGGGTGGAAATGGAAGTCGAGCAGGGTGTGCACCTGCGGATCGACGACGAACACGATGCTGCCGCCGCGCCCGCCGTTACCGCCGTCGGGGCCTCCGAGCGGCTTGAACTTCTCGCGATGGACGGAGGCGCATCCGTTACCGCCGGCACCGGCACGCGCATGGATGACGACGCGGTCGACGAACCGAGGCATCGTGGGTCCTCTCACCTACCACCGGGCGCCGAAATCACCGGGCTGGGCCCGGAAACACACCTCAGTCGGTGGCTTGCCCGGCGGCCACGATGTTGACGGTCTTGCGGCCGCGCTTGATGCCGAACTCGACGGCGCCGGCCTCCTTGGCGAACAACGTGTCGTCCCCGCCACGCCCGACGCCCACGCCCGGGTGGAACTTGGTGCCGCGCTGCCGGACGATGATCTCGCCCGCCTTGACGACCTGGCCGCCGAATCGCTTCACGCCCAGCCGCTGCGCGGCGGAATCGCGACCGTTGCGCGAGCTGGAAGCGCCCTTCTTGTGTGCCATCTCTGCCGCCTTCGCTACTTGATCCCGGTGACCTTCAGGACCGTCAGCTGCTGACGGTGTCCCTGACGCTTGTGGTAGCCGGTCTTGTTCCTGAACTTGTGGATGCGGATCTTGGGACCCTTGGTGTGCTCGAGCACCTCGCCGGTCACTGCGACCTTGGCCAGCGCGGCCGCGTCGGTGGTCACCTTGGCGCCGTCCACCACCAGGGCAACCGGCAGCGACACGTTCGAGCCGGGCTCGGATTCGAGCTTCTCGACCTTGACGACGTCCCCGACGGCGACCTTGTACTGCTTGCCGCCCGTCTTCACGATTGCGTAGGTCGCCATCGTCGTTCTGCTCCTTCTTCTAGCCGCTG
>NZ_LZLL01000107.1:0-511 GCF_001669335.1 Mycobacterium sp. 1245852.3
GCGCCGCCGGGTGGGTGGGGTCGTGCGGCGGCCGCGGTGCCGCGGCGACCAGGCTGGCCGCCACGGGCGGGCGCGCGGGCCGGCCGTTCAGCGTGGGCCGCTTGCGCTCGTCGGGCAGGTCGATCTCACCCAGCCCGATCTTGTTCTGCAGGCGGCGGGCCCAGCGCGGCGCCCACCAGCAGTCGTCGCCGAGCAGCTTCATCACCGACGGCACCAGGAACATCCGCACGATGGTGGCGTCGAGCAGCAGCGCCGCCATCAGGCCGAAGGCCAAATATTTCATCAACACCAGGTCCGAGAACACGAACGAACTGGCGACCACGGCCAGCACCAGGGCGGCGGCCGTGATCAGGCGCCCGGTGGTCGCGGTGCCGATCCGGATGGCCTCGGCGGTGGACATACCGCGTTCGCGCGCCTCGACCATCCGCGAGACGAGGAACACCTCGTAGTCGGTGGCCAGCCCGAAGCCGACGGCGACGACCAACGCGATCACCACCACCATCAGCGGCGT
>NZ_LZLL01000108.1:0-668 GCF_001669335.1 Mycobacterium sp. 1245852.3
TCATCGGCAGCCGTGGGCAATTCCAAAGTCAGCGCACCGACGAAGGGGCGCTGGCCGTTCCATTTCGCCCATTCGGCGGCAAGCCCTGGGTAGCAGGCGTCGTCGTAAGCCTGAATTTCCAGCGATCCGTGTTCGGCGATTCGTCGCGTCCAAGGACTTGCTGTCTTGGGCAATCCGAGTTCGCGCCGCTGCGCGTCATCGGCCGACTTCGATCCACGCCACCACAGCCAGTCATGCAGCGTCAGCACCAAGCGAGAGGCCGACGCGGGCAAGATCGGCAACGATTGGCCGTTGGGGCGCACCGGGGCATGGTGCAGCGTGGCCAACGGAAGCCCGTGGTGTTCAGCGACATTGGCCGCGATCTCCTGGTAAGTCTGACCGGCGAGCACCAGGTCGGCTCCGTCCGCCAGTGACGTCAGTGTCTCGTTCATCTGCACCCAGGCCCCAGTGCTGACTTTCCACAGCTCGCGTCCCCACTCCGATAGGTCACGCATTCTCCAGAACGTGCTGAACACGGAGGTAAAAAAGTTGCGGAACACGTCCAGCCATACCCGTGTCTCCGCTCCGTAGGGCACCGCGGTAAGCCCGGCCGATTCCGCGAAGTCAACCAGGTCGGGCGGGACCGCGATGCACACGTCGTGCCCTCGGCGCTGCAGCTCACGGCCGAC
>NZ_LZLL01000109.1:0-17600 GCF_001669335.1 Mycobacterium sp. 1245852.3
TCGGACCCGGCGCTGCGGGCGCGGATCGTGGAGTTCCAGGACCAGCTGGCCGAGAGCGTGCGGGCCAAGGATGAGGCTGCGGAGGGGGCGGCGCCCGGCGGGCGTGTACTCGGCACGGCCATCATGGTGTCACGGCGAAACTCCCGACGCTAAAGGCGTGTTGACCGGGGCCGACACCGAATTGTTACGTACAATTTTGCGTCGAATTTGTGTCCGTCCGTACACTGACGTGTTGTGTCCTTCGCCGAAGCCACGATTTCGCGTCTGCCTAGGGTTATGCAGCCCTATTTGCTACGCCACCACGAACTGATCAAATTCGCCATCGTCGGCGGAACCACATTTGTCATCGACTCGGCGATTTTCTACACGCTGAAGCTGACAATTCTGGAGCCCAAACCGGTGACCGCAAAGGTGATCGCCGGCATTGTCGCGGTGATCGCGTCCTACGTGCTGAACCGGGAATGGAGCTTCCGCAACCGCGGCGGCCGCGAGCGCCACCACGAGGCGCTGCTGTTCTTCGCGTTCAGCGGCGTGGGGGTGCTGCTGTCCATGGCGCCGCTGTGGTTCTCCAGCTACGTGTTGCAGCTACGCGAGCCCATGGTGTCGCTGGCGGTGGAAAACGTCGCCGACTTCATCTCGGCCTACATCATCGGCAACCTGCTGCAGATGGCGTTCCGGTTCTGGGCGTTCAGGCGCTGGGTGTTCCCCGACCAGTTCGCGCGCGACCCGGAGAAGGCGCTGGAATCCGCGCTGACCGCCGGCGGCATCGCCGAGATCTTCGAGGACGAGATCGAAAAGGACAACGTCACGCTGCTGCGCGCCTGGCGCAACCGGGCAGGCCGGCTCGGTCAGCTGGGCGATTCCTCGGAACCCAGGGTGTCGAAGACTTCGTGATACAGCAGCGCGTGTACCTCGCGCAGCCGCGGAATGTCGTAGAACTCCAACGGATCTTGTGACGCCGATTCGATGATCAGCGTCCCGGTGCGGAACATCCGCTCGGTGATGCGGTCGCGGAATTCTACGCTGTTGATCCGCGCCAGCGGGATGTCGATCCCGGTGCGGGTGGCCACCCCGTGCCGAAACATCACCCGCCGGTTGGTCACCACGAAGTGGGTGGTCAGCCAACTCAGAAACGGCCACAGCGTCAGCCAGCCCACGATCACCAGCCAGACACCCCAGATGACGCCGTAGATGATGTTCTTGGCGAGCTGCTCGAAGTGCGTCGAGTTGAGGTACCCCGAGCCGAACGCGGCCAGTCCGGTCACCCCGATGAGCACCAGCACCGGCCAGATCAGCCGCTTCCAGTGCGGGTGGCGGTGCACGATGACGTGTTCGCCGGCGGCCAGAACGTTATCCGGGTAGCCCATGCCCGCAGACATTAGCTGCGCGCCGCGCCGATCCGCGCGCCATTAGCGCAAATGCACCACGTCACCGGCCGCGACGACGACGGTCTGCCCGCCGCTTTCCAGGCACAGCCGGCCCTGGTCGTCGATGGCGGTGGCGGTCCCGTCGACCTGTTTGCCGCCGGGCAGGTGCGCGCGCACCCGGTTGCCGAGGGTCAGGCTGCGAGCCCGGTAATCGGCGGCCAGGGCCCAGTCGGCCCCCCGCGCGGCGCGCCAGCCCACGATCCGCCGCCCCAGTTCGCGCAGCAGGGCCGACACCAGCCCGGTGCGGTCCGGCGCGGCGACCCCCAGGTCCAGCAACGACCTGAGCATGGGGGCGCCGGGCCCGTCGATCTCCTCGGCGGACTGAGTCACGTTGAGCCCCAAGCCGATTACCACGACGGGCTTGGCCACCTCGGCCAGAATTCCGGCCAGCTTGCCCGGCGAATCCGGCGGGCCGGCCAGCACATCGTTGGGCCACTTGAGACCGGCCTGCGCCCCGGTGCCCGCCAGCAGCGGCGTCACGGTGTCGACCACCGCCACCCCGGTGGCCAGCGGCAGCCAGCCCCATCCGGTGGTCGGGACGTCGACCACGCTGACCCCGACCGACATGGTGATCTGGGCCCGCGGCGTGGCCGACCAGCCGCGGCCGTGCCGGCCGCGCCCGGCGGTCTGGTGCTCGGCGATCAGCACGGCGCCGGCGACGTCGTCGCCCGCCGCGGCGCGCGCCAGCAGGTCGGCGTTGGTGGAGCCGGTCTGCTCGACGACCTCGAGCTTGCGCCAGCCCAGCCCGGTGCCGATCAACTCGGCGCGCAACGCGCCCTCGTCCAGCGGTGCTCGAAGGCGATCTCGTTCCGTCACCGCACCCAGCCTAGAACTCAGGGCCGACGGTCGCGCATGTCCAGCACGGCCAAATGGCTGAACAGCATGCTGGTTCCGATCGGGTTGCCGCCGCCGGGATACGCCGTGCCGCTGGGCGCGGCCATGGTGTTACCCGCCGCGTACAGGCCGGGGATCGGCGTGCCTTCCGCGTCGAGCACCCGCGCCGCGGTGTCGGTGCGCAGACCGCCCTTGGTGCCCAGATCGGAGATGCCGAAGGCGGCGGCGTGATACGGCGGGGAGTCGATGGGCACCAGCGGCGACGCGCCCGCCGAGAAGGCGCGGTCGAAGGCCTCGTCGCCGCGGCCGAAGTCCTCGTCGACACCGGCGGCGGCAAAACCGTTGAACCGCGCGACCGTCGCCACCAGCCGCTCGCCCGGCACGCCGATCTTCGCGGCGAGCTCGGTGAGGGTGTCCGCGGTGTGCCACAGGCCCGCCGCGACGTAGCGCTCGGTCTCGACGATGGAGACGTTGGCCGCCTTGACCGGCGGCACTTCACCCTCCTTATCGTCATAGATCATCCAGTAGGGCAACGTGATCGACCCGTCGGCCAGTTGGGCGATGATCTCGCGGCCGGCCCGGTCGTAGGCCCGGGACTCGTTGACGAATCGCTCGCCGTCCTGGTTGACGAAGATGCCGCCGGTGAACCACAGCGCGAAGGCGGACCGGCCGTCGGGATGGGTCATGCCCGGCGACCACCAGGCCTGGTCGAGCAGGTCGGTGTCGGCCCCCGCCGCGATGCCGGCCTGCAGCGCCAGGCCGCGGCTTCCCGGGCCGCCCATGGTGTCTCGCGACGTTCCCGGCACCCCGTACCGGCGGCGCAGCTCCTCGTTGGCCTCGAAGCCCCCGGCGGCCAGCAGCACCCCCCGGCGGGCCCGGATCGCGCGGCGCTCGCCGGCGGTCTCGACGATGGCGCCCGTGACGCGGCCGTCGGTCACCACCAGCTCCACCAGCGCGGCGTCGCGGCGCAGCGACGCCGTCGGGTACTGGCCGATGGCCTTGAGGAACCGCGCGATCAGGGCGCGGCCCCCGACGTAGTAGTCCGACGGGGGTTCGGCGCCGAGCCGGTCGGTGTCCAGCGGCCCGCGGATCGCCTCGCGGAACTCGGGGGCGGCGGCCACCGCCAGCGGCTTGGCAGCGATGTGGCGCTGGCCGTCCAGGCGCGCCTTCGGCGCCTTGCCGTAATAGTCGGGCCAGGGCAGCGGCACGAACTTCAGGTTCGGGTCGGCTTCCAGGTATTCGATCAGCCGGGCGCCGCCGCGCACATACGTTTCCTGCAGCTCGCGCGGCGTACGGTCACCGACCACCGCGCGGTAATAGGTGAGCGCGTCCTCGATGGTGTCGTCGGTACCCGCGCGCAGCAGCACGGGATTGCACGGGAACCACACGCCGCCCCCACCCGAATATGCGGTGGTGCCACCGAATTTCGACGTCGCCTCGACCAGCAGCACGTCGAGGCCCTCGCGCGCCGCGGTGTAGGCACCGGTCACGCCGCCACCGCCGGAACCCGCGACCAGCACGTCACATTCGGCCGCCCAGTCGACCATCGCTACTCCTGCGCCGCCGTCAATACGGTTTGGATCGCCGGCGCCAGCCGCGCGATCAACGTGTCGCTGTCCGCTTCCGTGAGGATCCGAACTCCCACGATTCGTCGTCCGACGACGATACCGACCAACATCGACGCCGCCAGACCGGCGCGCAGCGCCGCGTCGTCGGGATCGCCCGGTCGCGAGCGGATGCCGTCGAGCAGCCGGGCCTGGATGAACTCGCGGAGCTGCTCGTTGGCCCCGGTTTTTGCCGCACCTTCCGCCACGGCTCCACGCAACATCGCCAGCAACGGCTCCGAGTCCCGCGGGTCGCCCTCCCACACATCGAAAAATGCGCGCACCACTCGCTCCCCGAGGTGCTCGTCGGGACCTTCGAACGCGGATCCCAAGCGCGCCAATGCTTCCGGCGTGATCGACATGACCGCGCCGAACAGCTCGTCCTTCGACCGGAAGAACTGCATCACCAGCGACGCGTCGACCCCGGCGTCGGCGGCGACCCGCCTGATCGTCGTGGCGGCATAGCCGTCGGCGGCGAACCTGGCGCGAGCCGCGTCCAGGATGGCCTGCCGGGTGGTGTTCGCCCCCGGCCGGCGCCCGCGGCGCCCGGCGGCGACGGGCTTGGTGGTCATGGCGTCGGGTGAACCGGCAACTGCAGATACGAGCCGCGCGATCCCCCGGTGTGGACGACGTGCTGCCCGCTGTTGCGCGGCGCGTATTCGCGCAGTCCCGGCATCCAGGTGCCGAACAGGTTCCGCGCGCTGATGATCAGCCGCAGCTGCTCGCCGGGGTAGAACACGAGACCGATTGGCAGCAGCTCGATTTCGACCTCGACCACCTCGCCCGGAGTCAGCTTCTGCACCCGGTCGAAGCTATGCACGGGAACCTCATCGGTCGACGCAGCCTCGTCGCGATGGCGCATCGACACCCGCAAGCGGCCGTCGGAGCCCTTATACCGCAGGATCGACGCGCCCCGTTCGGTGAGGTCGTGGACTCGCGCGCTCTGATTGGGCACGGTGAACTGCTGCAGCGGCGTGCCGTAGCGGTCCAGCTTCTGGACGAAGACGAACAGGTCCATGTCGTCGGCGTCGGTCGCCTCCACCCACAGCCGCGCCTTCGGGTAGCCGACCAGCGTGGTCCGCCCGTCGAAACGGACCAGAAACGAGACGAAATTCGGGTCGGCCTGTGCGGCGGAACCAGCCGGGTAGGCCGCGGTCGACGCCGCGGCAGGGATCTCGGTGCGCAGCGTTCGCGACGCGCCGTCCAGGTAGTACTTCGTGTAGGTGACCCCCGGCGGGGGGAACTGCTGCGCGGGCACACCGACCTGGTCGCCCCCCTCGAGGTCGAGCAGCGCGTAACGCACGCGCGGAGTCTGCTCCCAGCCGTTGTCGGCGCCCTTCAGAAAGTGGTCGAAGAACCGCCGCAGATCCTCCCTGTTCGTTTCGTCGTAGTAGTCCGGCCATTCCTGGCTGTTGTGGATGCGCAGCCACTTCTGTGACGACCCGAGGCGACGCCAGGCGCGGAACGTCCCCGCCGTGTGCAACGAGTTGGAGTAACTGGCCACGACGTACGCCGGCACGGTGACCCGCTCGACGCGCGGGATCTTGTTGCGCCACAGGTCGCTGAGCAGCGGGTAGCGCTCGGCCTCGGCGAGGATGTCCTCCTTGCGGCCCTTACCCCGGTAGCTGTTGTCCCGGAGCTGCCGGGCGAACCCGGTGTCGGGCATGCCGCCGCGCATCACCAGGTCGCGGTAGACGTCGCTGACGCCTTCCCAGGGGTTGATCGCCGCCAGGTGCGGCGGCTGCTCGGCGGCGGCGAACCACTGGGCGACCGCGAGGTAGGAGGTGCCGCTCATCGCGACCTTGCCGGTGCACCAGTCCTGGACGGCCAGCCACTCGATCAGGTCGTAGCAGTCCCGGCCCTCCTGGCGATCCCACAGGACGCTGTCGCCGTCGCAGTCGGAGACCCCGCGGACATCCGGATTGCAGATCGCGTAGCCCTGCGCACACCAGTAAGCCGGGTCGGGGCCTTCGAACTTGTGCAACCCCGACACGATGTCGTTGGCCAGGCCGACCAGCCCGAACACCCCCATCGCCGCCGGGGCGCTGCCCTCCCCCTTGCCGTACGGGCTCCACGCCACGATCACCGGCACCTTCTCGTCGCCCGGCGGTCGCAGGATGTCGACGTACGTGGTGACGCCGTCGCGCATGGTGACCGCCACGTCCTTGTCCAGCACGATGTCGACCGGCAACTCCCGGAATGCCGGCGCGAGCCGAAAGCCGGCCGGCAGGGTGCGGGTGCCGGGATCGAACCCGCTCAGCACGCCGTACCTATCACCCGGTTGCAGCGGATGAGACGGCATGAACAGCATCTCGTCCCGGGAGTCGTCGGAAGCCACTCCTGCACCCTATGGCCCGGCGGACTAAAACTCAACGGCTGTTTATATTCGCGAATCGCCGTCGACTACTTAAGGGCTGCTTAAGGGAGACCGACAGGGCTGCCGATAACATCGCTGCCATGACGAGCGTTACCGACCACACTGCGGAACCCGCTGCCGAACACACCATCGACATCCACACCACCGCGGGCAAGCTCGCCGAGCTGCACAAGCGCCGCGAAGAGTCGCTGCACCCGGTGGGCGAAGAGGCCGTCGAGAAAGTGCACGCCAAGGGCAAGCTGACCGCCCGCGAGCGCATTCTCGCCCTGCTTGACGAGGATTCGTTCGTGGAGCTCGACGCGCTGGCGCGGCACCGCAGCAAGAACTTCGGCCTGGAGAACAACCGGCCGCTGGGCGACGGCGTGATCACCGGCTACGGCACCATCGACGGCCGCGACGTGTGCATCTTCAGCCAGGACGCCACGGTGTTCGGCGGCAGCCTCGGCGAGGTGTACGGCGAGAAGATCGTCAAGATCCAGGAGCTGGCGATCAAGACCGGCCGCCCGCTGATCGGCATCAACGACGGCGCCGGCGCGCGGATCCAGGAGGGCGTCGTCTCCCTGGGCCTGTACAGCAAGATCTTCCGCAACAACATCCTGGCGTCGGGCGTCATCCCGCAGATCTCGCTGATCATGGGCGCCGCCGCGGGTGGGCACGTCTATTCCCCCGCGCTGACCGACTTCGTCGTGATGGTCGACCAGACCAGCCAGATGTTCATCACCGGCCCCGACGTCATCAAGACCGTCACCGGCGAGGACGTCACCATGGAGGAACTGGGCGGTGCCCACACCCACATGGCCAAGTCGGGCACGCTGCACTACGTCGCCTCCGGCGAGCAGGACGCCTTCGACTGGGTCCGCGATCTGCTGGGCTACCTGCCGCCCAACAACGCCACCGACGCGCCCCGCTACGCCGAGCCGCACCCGCCGGGCGCCATCGAGGACAACCTCACCGAGGAGGACCTCGAGCTGGACACGCTGATCCCGGACTCCCCCAACCAGCCCTACGACATGCACGAGGTGATCACTCGGATCCTCGACGACGACGAGTTCCTGGAGGTCCAGGGCGGCTACGCGCAGAACATCATCGTCGGATTCGGCCGCGTCGAAGGCCGGCCGGTCGGGATCGTGGCCAACCAGCCGACGCAGTTCGCCGGCTGCCTGGACATCAACGCGTCGGAGAAGGCCGCCCGGTTCGTGCGGACCTGCGACTGCTTCAACATCCCGATCATCATGCTGGTGGACGTCCCGGGCTTCCTGCCGGGCACCGGCCAGGAGTACAACGGCATCATCCGCCGCGGCGCCAAGCTGCTGTTCGCCTACGGCGAGGCCACGGTCCCCAAGATCACCGTCATCACCCGCAAGGCCTACGGCGGCGCCTACTGCGTGATGGGCTCCAAGGACATGGGCTGCGACGTCAACCTGGCCTGGCCGTCGGCGCAGATCGCCGTGATGGGCGCCTCGGGTGCGGTCGGGTTCGTCTACCGTAAGCAGCTTTCCGAGGCGGCCAAGGAGGGCAAGGACGTCGACGCGCTGCGCCTGCAGCTGCAGCAGGAGTACGAGGACACCCTGGTCAACCCGTACGTCGCCGCCGAGCGGGGATACGTCGACGCGGTGATCCCGCCGTCGCACACCCGCGGCTACATCGGCACCGCGCTGCGCCTGCTGGAACGCAAGATCTCCCACCTGCCCCCCAAGAAGCACGGGAACATACCACTGTGAGCGAGACGACCGACAACGTGCAGACCGACGTGCCGGCCGACGCGGAAGCCCACGCGGCACCCCACGAGCCGCACATCCAGATCCTGCGGGGTGAGCCCACCGCCGAGGAGGTGGCCGCCCTGGTCGCGGTCCTGGGTTGCGCCGGTGGCGCGCCGGAGCCCGAACAGCCCGAGCGGACCCGTTGGGGCCTGCCGGTCGACCGGCTGCGGTTCGCGATGACGAACTATCAGCGGCTCACGTTCCAGCAGATGACCCACATGAGGCATTGACCCGCCTGGTGCTGGCGTCGGCCTCGACCGGCCGGCTCAAGGTGCTGCGCCAGGCCGGCGTCGACCCGCTAGTCGTGGTCTCCGGCGTCGACGAGGATGCCGTCGCCGCCGCGCTGGGCCCGACCGCGTCGCCCGGTGACGTGGTGTGCGCCCTGGCCGAAGCCAAGGCCCAGCGGGTGGCCGGCGGGCTGGACGGTGATGTCGCGGCCGATTGCGTTGTGGTGGGCTGTGATTCGATGCTGTCGATCGACGACCGGCTGTGCGGCAAGCCCGGGACGGCCGAGGCCGCCGCGAGCCAGTGGCGCCTGATGGCCGGCCGCTCCGGTGAGCTGCACACCGGGCACTGCCTGCTGCGGCTGCGCGACGGCGCCATCACCCACCGCGAAGTCGAATCGCGTTGCACCACAGTTCATTTCGCCACCCCGTCGGAGGCGGACCTGCGGGCCTACGTCGCGGACGGGGAACCGCGTCACGTGGCGGGCGGGTTCACCCTGGACGGCCTGGGCGGCTGGTTCGTCGACGGCATCGACGGCGACCCCTCGAACGTGATCGGCGTCAGCCTGCCGCTACTGCGGTCGCTGCTGGAGCGGGTCGGGCTGTCGGTGTCCGCGCTGTGGACGGCAGCGCCGAGCCGCTAAATCCGCAGGCCCGCTCCGCCTTCGGCGCCGAAGTACATGTCGGGCCCGAACCCTAGGGTCAAGCCATGACCACGTGGAGCGAGTTCACCGCCCAAGCCCCGCGCATCGCCGGCATCTTCACCCGTCGCCATCGAGCCAGCGGCAACCTGTGCATGCTGGCCACCCTGCGCTCCGACGGCTTCCCCCGGATCAGCCCGATGGAGCCGCGGATCTTCGAGGACGAGTTGTGGCTACCGGGAATGCCGGCCACCACCAAGTTCCTCGATCTGGCGCGCGACCCGAGGTTTTGTCTGCACACCGCGACCGTCGACACCGAGGTGACCGACGGGGACGCGAAATTGTGGGGGCTGGCCCGCGTCGTTCCCTACGGCGCGGTGCACCGGCGCTTCGCCGAGGCGCTGTTCTCCGAAACCGGATTGGACCTGCGCGACCAGCGATTCGACCTGCTCGGCGCCGATGTCACCGGGGCATCGGCGGTCGAGGTCCGAGACGGCCACCTGGATGTCACCATCTGGAATCCCGGCGTGCCCGAGCGGGTGGTCCGCAAGCACTGACCTGCTGGCCGTTTCGGAGCTGGCGGTAGGCTCGGCAGTGTGGCATTACCCTCCGATCCAAGCCCGACATTGTCGGCCTACGCCCACCCCGAGCGCCTGGTCACCGCCGACTGGTTGTCCGCCAACCAAGGCGCCCCCGGCCTGGCGATCGTCGAATCCGACGAGGACGTGCTGCTCTACGACGTCGGCCATATCCCCGGCGCGGTGAAGATCGACTGGCACACCGACCTCAACGACCCCCGGGTCCGCGACTACATCGACGGCGCGCGGTTCGCGGAGTTGATGGACCGCAAGGGCATCGCCCGCGACGACACCGTGGTGATCTACGGCGACAAGAGCAACTGGTGGGCCGCCTACGCGCTGTGGGTGTTCACGCTGTTCGGCCACCCGGACGTGCGGCTGCTCAACGGCGGCCGCGACCTGTGGCTGGCCGAACGCCGGGAGACCACGCTGGACGTCCCCACCAAGACCTCCAGCGGCTATCCCGTCGTGACCCGCAACGACGGGCCCATCCGCGCCTTCAAGAACGACGTGCTGGGCATTCTCGGCAGCCAGCCGCTGATCGACGTGCGCTCGCCGGACGAGTACACCGGCAAGCGCACGCACATGCCCGAGTACCCGGAGGAAGGCGTGTTGCGCGGCGGCCACATCCCCACCGCGCGGTCGATCCCGTGGGCCAAGGCCGTCGACGAGAGCGGCCGCTTCCGCAGCCGCGAGGAACTCGAGGAGCTGTACGGCTTCATCGAGCCGGACGACAAGACCGTCGTGTACTGCCGCATCGGCGAGCGGTCCAGCCACACCTGGTTCGTGCTGACCCATCTGCTGGGCAAGCCCGGGGTGCGCAACTACGACGGATCGTGGACCGAGTGGGGCAACACGGTGCGCACGCCGATCGTGGCGGGTGAAGAGCCGGGCACCGTTCCGGCCTGATGGCGGCGCCGCGATGACCATGCCCGCTCCCCTGGCCGAGGTGGTGTCCGACTTCGCCGAAGTCGAGGGCCAGGACAAGCTGGCGCTGCTGCTGGAATTCGCCAACGAGCTGCCGGCGCTGCCGCCCGACCTGCAAGAGGCGGCCATGGAGCCGGTGCCCGAGTGCCAGACGCCGCTGTTTTTGCATGTCGACGCCAGCGACCCCGACCGGGTGCGGCTGCACTTCAGCGCGCCCGCCGAATCGCCCACCACCCGTGGGTTCGCGTCGATTCTGGCCACCGGTCTGGACGAGCAACCCGCCGCCGCGATTTTGGCGGTGCCCGAGGATTTTTACGCCGACCTGGGCCTGGCCGCTCTGATCAGCCCGCTGCGTTTGCGCGGGTTGTCGGCGATGTTGGCCCGCATCAAGCGCAGGCTGCGCGAGTCGTCCTGAAAAAAGGTGGGCCGCCTCGTCGGGCCCAACGGCGCGGCGCTTAGACTTCCCGAGAACTCGTTGTAAGAAATTCTCTTAGAGAAGCCCGCAGAAATACGTCTGCGGTTATGCCAAACAGGAGGCGCTGTGGCTAGTCACGCCAGCTCGAGGATCTCCAAAGTGCTCGTCGCCAACCGCGGCGAAATCGCTGTCCGGGTGATCCGCGCGGCCCGCGACGCGGGCCTGTCCAGCGTGGCGGTGTACGCCGAGCCCGACGCCGACGCGCCGCACGTGCGTCTGGCCGACGAGGCGTTCGCGTTGGGTGGTCAGACGTCGGCCGAGTCCTACCTGGACATCGGCAAGCTCCTCGACGCGGCGGCCAAGTCGGGCGCCAACGCCGTCCACCCCGGCTACGGGTTCCTCTCGGAGAACGCCGATTTCGCCCAGGCGGTGCTGGACGCGAACCTGATCTGGATCGGGCCCAGCCCGCAGTCGATCCGCGACCTCGGTGACAAGGTCACCGCCCGCCACATCGCCGCCCGCGCGCAGGCGCCGCTGGTGCCCGGCACCCCCGACCCGGTCAAGGACGCCGACGAGGTGGTGGCCTTCGCCAAGGAGTACGGCGTGCCGATCGCCATCAAGGCGGCGTTCGGCGGCGGCGGCCGCGGCATGAAGGTGGCCCGCACCATCGAAGAGATCCCCGAGCTGTTCGAGTCGGCCACCCGCGAGGCCGTCGCCGCGTTCGGCCGCGGCGAGTGCTTCGTCGAGCGCTACCTGGACAAGCCGCGCCACGTGGAGGCCCAGGTGATCGCCGACCAGCACGGCAACGTCATCGTCGCCGGCACCCGCGACTGCTCGCTGCAGCGCCGGTTCCAGAAGCTGGTGGAGGAGGCTCCCGCGCCGTTCCTGACCGACGCGCAGCGCAAGGAGATCCACGAGTCGGCGAAGCGGATCTGCAAGGAGGCGCACTACTACGGCGCCGGCACCGTCGAGTACCTGGTCGGCCAGGACGGCCTGATCTCCTTCCTGGAGGTCAACACCCGCCTGCAGGTCGAGCACCCGGTCACCGAGGAGACGGCCGGCATCGACCTGGTGCTGCAGCAGTTCAAGATCGCCAACGGCGAGAAGCTGGACCTCACCGAGGACCCGACGCCGCGCGGGCACGCCATCGAGTTCCGGATCAACGGCGAGGACGCCGGACGCGGCTTCCTGCCCGCGCCCGGCCCGGTCACCCGCTACGACATCCCGACCGGACCCGGCGTGCGGCTGGACTCGGGTGTGGAGGCCGGTTCGGTCATCGGCGGCCAGTTCGACTCGATGCTGTCCAAGTTGATCGTGTACGGCGCCACCCGCGAGGAGGCGCTCGCCCGCTCGCGGCGCGCGCTGGACGAATTCCACGTCGAGGGTCTGGCCACGGTCATCCCGTTCCACCGGGCCGTGGTGTCCGACCCGGCGTTCATCGGTGACGGCGAAAGCTTCTCGGTGCACACCCGCTGGATCGAGACCGAGTGGAACAACACCATCGAACCGTTCACCGGCGGCGAGCCTCTCGACGAAGAGGACGCCCGGCCGCGCCAAAAGGTGGTCGTGGAGGTCGGCGGCCGCCGGCTCGAGGTGTCGCTGCCCGGTGACCTGGCGCTGTCGAACGGCGGCGCCGCCGATCCGGCCGGAGTCATCCGCAAGAAGCCCAAGCCGCGCAAGCGCGGGGCGCACGCGGGTGCGGCCGCCTCCGGCGACGCGGTGACCGCGCCCATGCAGGGCACCGTGGTCAAGGTCGCGGTCGAGGAGGGCCAGGAGGTCGCCGCGGGCGATCTGGTCGTGGTGCTCGAGGCGATGAAGATGGAGAACCCGGTCACCGCGCACAAGGACGGTGTCATCACCGGACTTGCGGTCGAGCCCGGCGCCGCCATCACCCAGGGCACCGTGCTCGCCGAGATCAAATAGCGCTCCCTGAGAGATTTCCCAGACACGTTGTAGGCCCTGGCTACCGCGAGTAGGGTTGCGGGCAAGGTTGAGTTCACAGCCGCCCGGGATACGTTTGTGACGTGGGTAGGCGGAATTCCCTTCATCTGGCGAATTTCCTTCGCGCGGCTTACGTATCGACATAACAAATCCCCGCAGGGGATATGGAGTCAACAATGTCTGTGGCCCAATCCTGGCAACAAAGCCGCACAGCACAATTCACCGCGCGCTGGGGCCCGACGGGCACCCTGATCACGGTCGACGGTGAGCTCGATGCGGCCAACGCCGACCAACTCGCCGCCTACGTGCGGCAGAGCACCAATCGTTCGCGGCGGGTGATCCTCGACCTACGCGGCCTGAAATTCATTGGCACTGCGGGCTTTTCCGCCCTGCACCGGATCAACGTGGCGTGCTCGGCCGCCCAGGTGTCCTGGGCCATGGCACCCAGCCCGGCGGTGGCGAGGTTGTTGCGGGTCTGCGACCCCGACGCCACGCTGCCGGTGACGACGCCGCGGGCCGAGCCGCTGCTGGAGCCGCTCCGCGTTGACGACGACGACGAAGAGCCCCGGGCGCTACTGCAACTGGTCCCGGAGCCGCGTTAGCGACTTCGCCAGCAGGCGCGACACGTGCATCTGGGAGATGCCGACCCGCTCGGCGATCTGGGTCTGTGTCATCGACTCGAAGAACCGCAGCACCAACACCGTTCGCTCCCGCTCGGGCAGCGCCTCGAGCAGGGGTCGTAGCGATTCCTGGTCCTCGATGCGGTCCAGCCCGGTGTCGACGTCACCCAGGGTGTCCGCGATGGCGCGGGCTTCCTCTTCCTCGCTGCCGCCGCCGCTGTCGATCGACAACGTGTTGTAGGAGCTGCCGGCCACCAGGCCCTCGACCACCTCTTCGCGGTCCATTTCGAGCTCGGCGGCGAGTTCGGTCGCCGTCGGCGCCCGGCCCAGCCGCTGCGACAGGTCGGCGGTGGCGGTGCCCAGGCGCAGGTGCAGTTCCTTGAGCCGCCGCGGGACCTTGACCGACCAGCTGTTGTCGCGGAAGTGGCGGCGGACCTCGCCCATGATCGTCGGCACCGCGAAGGACACGAAGTCCGACCCGGCTTCGACGTCGAAGCGGACGACGGCGTTGACCAATCCGACGCGCGCCACCTGGACCAGGTCGTCGCGCGGTTCGCCGCGACCCTCGAAGCGGCGCGCGATGTGGTCGGCCAGCGGCAGGCAGCGCTCGACGATCTTGTCCCGTTGACGTTGGAATTCCATGGAGTCGGGCGTGATGTCGGCCAACTCACGGAACATGTCCGGAACATCGGCGTATTCGTTCGGACGTGAAACCGAACCGCCGGCAGCTCGCGCTGTCACCTGCTGGAGGCCGCCCGTCGCGCCGTCAGCGTGATGCCGAAAACACTGCCGGTTTCATTGGGTTCGCGACCGTCATGGAAAGTCTGGACGTCGTCGGCCAACGACGTCAGCACGTGCCAACTGAAGCTGCCGGGCGCCACCACGTCGTGGGTGTCACATGCCGCGGAGGCTTCCACCACCAATTGGTCGTCTTGCGGGTCGACCACGACGATCAGGGTCGCGTCGGGAGTGGCCGAACGAATCAACCGGGTGCACACTTCGTCGACCGCGAGCCGCAGGTCCGCCACCGCGTCGAAATCCAGGTCCTCGAAGGTGCCGATGGCACCGACCAGGGTGCGCAGCATCGCGAGGTTCTCCAGTCGCGCAGCAACGTGGAGCTCGACGGCGCGGTGGCCGCGCGGACGCTTGTTAGCGTGCAATCCAGCATCGTTCATATGGTCTCCCGGCAATGTTTGACTGACACTACTACTGCTTCGCAGCCCACCGTGGACCTCGCGCTCGAGCCGGTTAGTCATGATCGCCGCCGGGTATTCGGCCCGATGTGCGTGGGCCTGACACGACAGACACAGACGCGACGCGCCGGTACACGCGCGTCGCGGTGATCGCCGGGGTCACGCTGGTCGTCTTGCTCCTGGTCGCAGTGGGCATTTATGTCGGTGTGTTCGTGATGTTGTCCCCCATGATGGGGTGACCACGCAAACGCAACCGTTCCGGCACTCATCATGGTGCAGACCTGATACCCACAAGTCCGCGGCCGTAACCGCCGATTCGGCTTTCATGCGATATTTCACACAGCGCGGCGTCCGGGCAGGTCACCGGCGAAAAAGGCGGCCGAGTCGGTGCCGGATCGGCGGCCCTAGCTGGCCGGCCACTGCCGGTGCACCTCGGGATGTTCGGTGTACCAGCGATCGGCGATCCGGCGAATCCTGCGGTGCTCCACCGCCAGCCAGGCCAGCCCCAGCACCGTGGCGATGACCGCGACGACGCCCGCGGTCATGCCCTCGTGGTGATGTCCGCTGCCGAAGGCCGCCAGACTGCCGCAAGCCCCGATCACGCCCGCGACGACTAAGAGGTAGCCAGGCCAGTGCAAGACGTCGATCAGCGACTCGCCGGCGAGCGGTCGCGTGGTCCTCAGATGGTCGACGGGGTCATGGTAGGTGTCTCCCATAGCTGCTCCTCACCGCACCATCAACGTTAGAGCGCGGGAGAACAAACCTAAAGAGCCAGTACCGGCCCTGCGATCGGAGCGACACCCATGGCGACCATCAGCGCCATCGCCGTCAGCAAGAACCAGCCCGCGCCGTGCCAACCCCACCAGGTCCCCTCGGCCTTCCACACCCGATAGGTGCGCACGAACGCCCAGACCCCGGCGACCAGGGCGATGAGCGGGCCTCCGAACGCCAGCAGGGTGCGCTGGGGCGGACCGCATGCCACGGTGTCCACATTCACCCCCGGGCAGGTACTCACCCACACCGCCGCGATCAATAGGAAGCCGACGGCAGCGAGCGTGGCCAGCACGGTGAACCGGACGGCGGCCAGCACCTCGCCGTCCTCCTGTCCCAGGCGATCACCACCTGATCGCGCATCCGCTTTCTGCATCGTTGTCACCTCCCCTTCGGGGCCTCACGCTTATCTTTTATTCGTTCGCCGCGTCGCATTGGTTACCGCGCTAGCTTCTGGGCAGCAGTCGCGCGCTGGTAGCAGCGGAAGGCGCAGGGGTTCAAATACCCCGCGGCAAACCGGGGTAAACCGGCTCGGCGTGAGGTCAACGCGCTAATTCAGCGTCCGCAGCGCGGTGCGGATGGCGCGGATCGCGGCGTCGATCTCCGCGCGCGAGACGGTCAGCGCCGGACGGAACCGGACACCGTCGTCGCCCGAGGGCAGCACGATCACCGCGCGCCGCCACAACAGGCGGATCAATTCGTCGCGGTCGGCGGCGCTGGGCAGGCTGAACGCGCACATCAGACCGCGCCCCCGGGGGTCGAGCACGACGCCGGGAAATTCCGCGGCGAGCTCGTCGAGGCGGTCGCGCAGGTGGGCGCCGTGCTCGGCGGCGTGCGCGAACAGGTCGTCGGCCTCGATCACCTCCAGGATGCGGCGGGCGCGCACCATGTCGGCCAGGTTGCCGCCCCACGTCGAGTTCAGCCGCGACGGGACCGCGAAGACGTTTTCGGCGACCTCGTGAACCCGGCGGCCCGCCATGATCCCGCACACCTGGGTCTTCTTCCCGAACGCCACCACGTCGGGCGGCACGCCCAATTGCTGGTAGGCCCACGGCGTTCCGGTCAGGCCGCAGCCGGTCTGCACCTCGTCGAAGATCAGCAGGGCGTCGTGGGAGTCGCACAGCTCGCGCATGGCCGCGAAGAACTCGGGCCGGAAGTGACGGTCGCCGCCCTCGCCCTGGATGGGCTCGGCCACGAAGCATGCGATGTCGTGCGGGTGTGCTTCGAAGGCCGCCCGGGCCTGGCGCAGCGACTCGGCTTCGAGCGCCGCCATGGCCGCCCCGTCCAGGCCGGGCCGGAGGAACGGGGCATCGATGCGCGGCCAGTCGAACTTGGGGAAGCGGGCGACCGTTGCCGGCTTGGTGTTGGTCAGCGACAGCGTGTATCCGCTGCGACCGTGGAAGGCGCCGCGAAGGTGCAGCACCCGGGTGCCCAGCCCGGGATCGATCCCGCGGGCTTCGTTGAGCCGGCTCTTCCAGTCGAACGCCACCTTGAGCGCGTTCTCCACCGCCAGCGCGCCGCCGTCGACGAAGAACAGGTGCGGCAGGGCCGGATCGCCCAGCACCCGGGCGAAGGTCTGCACGAAACCGGCCATCGCGACCGAGTACACGTCGGAGTTGCTCGGCTTGTTCAGCGCGGCCTGGGTCAGCTCGGCGCGAAATTGTTCGTCGCCGGCCAGCGCGGGGTGGTTCATGCCCAGCGCCGACGACGCGAAGAAGGTGAACATGTCCAGGTAGCGCCGCCCGTCGCGGGCGTCGTACAGGTAGGAGCCCGCGGAGCGGGCCAGGTCGAGCACGAAGTCGAAGCCATCCACCTGAATGCTGCGCGCCAGCACCTCGTGCACCCGTTCGGGCTCGGTGCGCCGGCCGCTGAAGCGGTCCAGGGTGGCGGTCATGGCGCTCATGGTAGCCGATTTTTACGGAATCATGAGGGATGCGCCGTATATTTTATGGTATTCGTTGCCTATCGGTGTAAAAAGTATTCAATATGATGGTGCTTCGCGTCCTGACGTTCGCGGTGGTCCGGATCCGCTGCAGCAGGTCTTCCAGCGCCCGGGCGGACTCGACACGCACCAGCAGGACGTAGCTCTCCTCGCCGGCCACCGAGTGACACGATTCGATCTCCTCGATGTGTTCGAGGCGGGCGGGCGCATCATCGGGTTGAGAGGGATCCAAGGGAGTGATGGCCACGAACGCCGACAGCAGGTGCCCGACCGCCTCCGGGTCGATGCGCGCCGAGTATCCCGAGATCACCCCCCGCGCCTCGAGCCTGCGCACCCGCGACTGCAC
>NZ_LZLL01000110.1:0-19269 GCF_001669335.1 Mycobacterium sp. 1245852.3
CGGAGGCGTGCAGCTACCGCGGCGAGGCCGCCGACTTCTTTGCCAGCATCTCGCTGAGCTACCTCGGCGACATGCAGTTAGAACTGATCCAGCCGGTCCGCGGCCAGAACATCTATAGTGACTTCCTGTCCGAGCGCGGGCCGGGTTTGCACCACATCTGCATGGAGGTCGAAAGCCCCGAGCAACTGGAAGTGGCGGTGAGCGAGGCCGGCGAGCGGGGCGCCGCGGTTGTGCAGCGAGGCGTGATGCCCGGCGGCATCCACTTCGTCTACCTGTCCGCGCCGCAGGCGGGCGTGCCGTATGTGGAGCTTGCGTACGTTTCGCCCGAAATGCGGGCCTTTTACGACTACATCAAACAGGAGCAGCGGTGAGCCGCGCCGGCGACGGTGCGCGACGCAGCGATGAGGAGGAGTGGCGCCCATGAGCACGGAGATACCGGCGACAGTCAGCGCGAACGACGTGACCGCGTGGTCGGATGACGTCGACGTCCTGGTGATCGGGTTCGGCATTGCCGGCGGCTGCGCCGCGGTCAGTGCGGCCGCCGCCGGCGCGCGGGTGCGGGTGCTCGAACGCGCGGCCGCGGCGGGCGGCACCACTTCGCTTGCCGGGGGCCACTTTTACCTCGGTGGCGGGACGGCGGTGCAACAGGCGACCGGTCAAGACGATTCCGTCGAGGAGATGTACAAGTATCTGGTCGAGGTGTCGCGGGAACCCGAACTCGACAAGATCCGCGCCTACTGCGAGGGCAGCGTCGAGCATTTCAACTGGCTGGAAGACCTGGGTTTTCAGTTCGAGCGCAGCTATTACCCGGGCAAGGTCGTCGTGCCGCCGGGCACCGAGGGGCTGAGCTACACCGGCAACGAGAAGGTCTGGCCCTTCTGCGAGCGGGCCAAACCGGCACCGCGCGGGCACTCGGTGCCGGTGCCCGGCGAATTGGGCGGCGCAAGCATGGTTGTCGACCTGCTGCTCAAGCGGGCCGACGCCCTGGGCGTGCAGATCCGCTACGAGACGGGGGTGACCAACCTGGTCACCGACGGCGACGGCGCGGTCGTCGGCGTGGCCTGGAAACACTTCACCGAAACCGGCGCCATCAAAGCCAAGTCCGTGATCATCGCGGCCGGTGGATTCGCGATGAACCCGGAGATGGTCGCCGAGCACACGCCCGCACTGGGTCAGGAGCGACGCACCAAACACCACGGCGTCGTGGCGCCCTACATCCTGGGCAATCCCAACGACGACGGACTCGGCATCCGGATGGGCGTCTCGGCCGGCGGCGCCACCAAGAACATGGACGAGTTGTTCATCACCGCGGCGGCCTACCCGCCCGAGGTGTTGCTGACCGGCGTGATCGTCAACAAAGACGGCCAGCGTTTCGTCGCCGAGGACTCTTACCACTCGCGGACGTCGGCCTTCGTGTTGGAGCAGCCGGACCAGACGGCGTACCTGATCGTGGACGAGGCGCACACCGAGATGCCCGCCATGCCGCTGATCCGCTTCCTCGACGGGTACGAGACGATCGCGGAAATGGAAGCCGCGCTTGGCATTCCGGCCGGCAATCTTGCGGCCACGCTGGACCGCTACAACAAGAATGCCGCCGCGGGCGAGGATCCCGATTTCCACAAGCAGCCGGAATTCCTTGCGCCGCAAGACAATGGTCCGTGGGCGGTATTCGATCTGTCGCTCGGGCGGGCGATGTACTCGGGATTCACCATCGGCGGCCTCGCGGTGACCGTCGACGGCGAGGTGCAGCGGGAAGACGGCTCCGTCGTGCCCGGCTTGTATGCCGCCGGGGCGTGCGCGTCCAACCTCGCCCAGGACGGCAAGGGCTACGCGAGCGGAACGCAGCTGGGTGAAGGGTCGTTCTTCGGCCGCCGCGCCGGAGCGCACGCGGCGCAACGCGCCGGGGGAGCGTAGGCGCGCCACGACCCAGCGCCGGAGCGCACGCGGCGCAACGCGCCGGGGGAGCGTAGGCGCGCCACGACCCAGCGCCGGAGCGCACGCGGCGCAACGCGCCGGGGGAGCGTAGGCGTCAGACCGGCGCGGGTTCCTTCTCGACGGGTCCCAATTGCCATGGGCCGCCGCCGAGCAGGTGCAGCTGCTGGGAGTGGTGTTGTTCGACGGTGGGCCGGTGGCTCACGCTGACCATGACGCACTCGGGCAGCTCGGTCCGCACCAGCTGGTACAGCGCGAATTCCAGGCCCTCGTCCAGCGCGGAGGTGGCCTCGTCGAGGAAGACCGCCTTCGGCTGGGTCAGCAGGATGCGCGCGAAGGCGACCCGCTGCTGTTCGCCAGGCGAGAGCACCTTGGCCCAGTCGTTCTCTTCGTCGAGCCGGTTGATCAGCGGCGCCAGGGCCACCTTGGTGAGCACGTCGCGTAGCTGTTCGTCGGGCACGTTGTCCGGCGAGTTCGGGTAGCACACCACGGTGCGCAAACTGCCCAGCGGCACATACGGCAGCTGGGACAGGAACATCGTCGCGTTGTCGCCGTCCGGGCGGCACAGGGTCCCCGAGGCGTACGGCCACAGTTCGGCGAGGCTGCGCAGCAGCGTGGTCTTGCCGGCCCCGGACCGGCCGGTGATCACCAGGCTGTCGCCCGAATCGAGCTGGATGTCCAGCGAGTCGACCAGCTGATCGCCCTCCGGCGTGCGCACCTCGATGCCGCGCAGCTCCACTGCGGAATCCTCGCTGGGCTTGACCAAAATGGTGGGCAGCGCGCGGCCCTTGCTGTTGGCGTCGACGAGGCCGTGCAACCGGATGATCGCCGCCCGGAAGGCCGCGAACGCGTCATAGTTGTTGCGGAAGAACGACAGTGAGTCGTTGATGTTGCCGAAAGCCTGCGCGGTCTGGGTGACATCGCCGAAGGCGATCTCCCCGGCGAACAGGCGCGGCGCCTGAATTGCCAACGGCAGCGGAATGATGGTCTGCGTCGCCGACCAGTTCCATCCGTTGAAGATGATGGTCCGGCGGACAAACCTGCGGTAGTTGTCGATGACCGGCGTGAAGCGCCCCCACAGCTGCGCCCGCTCGACGCGCTCGCCGCGGTAGAAGCCCACCGCCTCCGCGGCGTCGCGCAACCGCACCAGGGCGTAACGGAACGCGGCGTTGAGTTTCTCGTTGTTGAAGCTCAGCCAAATCAGCGGGCGTCCAAGCCAAATCGCGACCACCGTCGCGATCAAGACATAGATCAGAACGGTCCAGAACATCGCACGCGGCACGGTCACACCGAAAAGATCGAAGTCTCCGGACAAATTCCACAGGATCGCGGCGAACGAAATCACCGATGCCACCGCGTTGACGGCACCAAACAGCAGGGTGTTGGTCGTCCCGTTGGACGGGATGTTCGGGGTGCCGCCCACCCCGGCGGTAAAGATGTCGACATCCTGTTGGATGCGCTGGTCGGGGTTGTCAATAGTGTTGTCGATGAACAGATCCCGGTAATAGGCCCGGCCCGCGAGCCAGTCGTCGGTGAGATGGCCCGTCAACCACATGCGCCAGGCGATGATGAATCGCTGCGTCAAGTAGATGTCGAGGATCACCCGGGCGATGAAGATGGCCGCCAGCAGGATGAAAATTCCGAGCGACACCCAAAAGTTGTGGATCCCGGACTGTTTGACCTCATTGTTCCCCGTGGCGAGCCCTTTCAGTGCCACCTGCAACGCCGTGTACATGTCGTTGCTCTGATAGCTGAACAGCACGTTGAGCCGGACCGAGAAGAGCACCAGCAGCAGCAGCACACCGAGCCCCAGCCAGGCCCTGACGCTGGTCGGCCCGACGAAGTAACCGCGCGTGATCCGCCAGAATTGGCGGCCCCACGGGGTCAGATACCTGGCGGCGACCAGCGCGGCCAGCAGGCTGACGGCACCGATAACCCATGCGATGGCGAGCCACCGCAGGGAATCCTGAAATGCCGACGACCAATCGATGGACGGTTTGAACAGCTTCGAGTCCAATTTCGGCGTCTCCTTCTGCGGTCGGCACTTCCCCGCAAATTACCCGAGCGGTTCTCGAATAGGCTGCGCAGATGAGCATCGACGCTCCATCCAGCCAGACCGTACATGCCGGCCGACTCATCGCGCGCCGCCTCAAAGCCAGCGGTGTCGACACCGTCTTCACGCTGTCCGGCGGCCACCTGTTCTCCATCTACGACGGGTGCCGCGAAGAAGGAATCCGCCTGATCGACACCCGCCACGAGCAGACCGCGACCTTCGCCGCCGAGGGCTGGTCGAAGGTGACGCGGTCGCCGGGCGTGGCCGCGCTGACCGCGGGGCCGGGCATCACCAACGGGATGAGCGCGATGGCCGCCGCGAAGCAGAACCAGTCGCCGCTGGTGGTGCTGGGCGGCCGGGCGCCGGCGCAGCGCTGGGGCATGGGGTCGCTGCAGGAGATCGACCACGTACCGTTCGTGGCGCCGCTCGCCCGCTTCGCCGCCACCGCGCAGTCTGCGGGCGACGTCGGCCGGCTGGTCGACGACGCGCTGCGCGCCGCGGTTACAGCGCCCTCGGGCGTCGGCTTCGTCGACTTCCCGATGGACCACGTGTTCTCCGTGTCCGACGATGACGCCCGGCCCGGCGCGCTCGTCGACCTGCCACCCGGTCCCGCGCCCGACGGTGCGGCCCTGAGTCGGGCCGCGGCCCTGCTCTCCGCGGCGCAGCGGCCGGTGATCATGGCGGGCACCAATGTGTGGTGGGGGCGCGGCGAGGCGGCCCTGCTGCGCCTGGCCGAGGAACTGCACATCCCGGTGCTGATGAACGGCATGGCCCGCGGCGCGGTTCCCGCCGATCATCCGTTGGCGTTCTCCAGGGTCCGCGGGAAAGCCTTGGGGGAGGCCGACGTTGCGCTGATCGTCGGGGTGCCGATGGATTTCCGGCTCGGCTTCGGCGCGGTCTTCGGGCCAGACACCGAGCTCATCGTGGTCGACCGGGTCGAACCCGACCGCCGCCATCCCCGGCCGGTGGCGGCCGAGCTGTACGGCGACCTGTTGACGATCCTCGCCGCGCTGGCCCCGGCCACCGGGAGCGACCACCGCGGCTGGATCGACGAACTGCGAACCGCCGAGACCGCGGCGCGCGACAAGGAGAAGGCCGAACTCGCCGACGACCGCATACCGCTGCACCCGATGCGGGTCTACGCCGAGCTCGCGCCGATGCTGGACCGCGACGCCGTGGTCGTCATCGACGCCGGCGATTTCGGGTCCTACGCCGGGCGGGTGATCGACAGCTACCAGCCGGGCTGCTGGCTGGACAGCGGACCGTTCGGCTGTCTGGGGTCGGGCCCCGGCTACGCGTTGGCCGCCAAGCTGGCCCACCCGGACCGCCAGGTGGTGCTGCTGCAGGGCGACGGCGCGTTCGGGTTCAGCGGCATGGAATGGGACACCCTGGTTCGGCACCACGTGCCGGTCGTCTCCGTGATCGGCAACAACGGAATCTGGGCGCTGGAGAAGCACCCCATGGAAGCGCTGTACGGCTACTCGGTGGTCGCCGAACTGCGTCCCGGCACCCGCTACGACGAGGTGGCCCGCGCCCTGGGCGGGCACGGCGAACTGGTCGCCGCGCCCGGCGAGCTGCGGCCCGCGCTGGAACGGGCCTTCGCCAGCGGCCTGCCGGCCGTCGTCAATGTGCTCACCGACCCCGACGTCGCATATCCACGCCGGTCCAACCTCGCGTGATGAATCCGCGCGGTGGGTCACCGCGTACCGTTGACCTGTGCCTAAGACGACCCGCGCTCAACCCGGCCGGCTGAGCAGCCGCTTTTGGAAGCTGCTCGGCGCCAGCACCGAAAAGGACCGCAGCCGCTCGCTCACCCAGGTCAAGGACTCGTCGGAGTACGACGGCGAGGCGGCCGGGCTCAGCGACGAGCAGCTGCGCAAGGCGGCCGGGCTGCTCAACCTCGACGACCTCGCCGATTCCGAGGACATCCCGCAGTTCCTGGCCATCGCCCGGGAGGCGGCCGAACGATCGACGACCCTGCGCCCATTCGATGTGCAGCTGCTCGGGGCGCTGCGCATGCTGGCCGGCGACGTCATCGAGATGGCCACCGGTGAGGGCAAGACCCTGGCCGGGGCGATCGCGGCCGCGGGCTACGCGCTGGCCGGTCGGCACGTGCACGTGGTGACGATCAACGACTACCTGGCCCGCCGGGACGCGGAATGGATGGGCCCGGTCATCGAGGCCATGGGCCTGACCGTCGGCTGGATCACCGCCGAGTCGACCAGCGAGGAACGCCGGGCCGCCTACGGCTGCGACGTCACCTACGCCTCGGTCAACGAGATCGGCTTCGACGTGCTGCGCGATCAGCTGGTGACCGACGTCGCCGACCTGGTCTCACCCAACCCCGACGTGGCCCTGATCGATGAGGCCGACTCGGTGCTGGTCGACGAGGCGCTGGTGCCGCTGGTGCTGGCCGGCACGACCCACCGGGAGACACCGCGGCTGGAGATCATCAAGCTGGCCGGCCAGCTCGAGGCCGGCACCGACTACGACACCGACGCCGACAGCCGCAACGTCCACCTGACCGAGGTCGGCGCCCGCAAGGTGGAAAAGGCGCTCGGCGGCATCGATCTGTACTCCGAGGAGCACGTCGTCACCACCCTGACGGAGATCAACGTCGCGCTGCACGCCCACGTGCTGTTGCAGCGCGACGTGCACTACATCGTCCGCGACGACGCGGTGCACCTGATCAACGCCGCGCGGGGGCGCATCGCGCAACTGCAACGCTGGCCCGACGGCCTGCAGGCCGCGGTGGAGGCCAAGGAGGGCATCGAGACCACCGAAACCGGCGAGGTGCTCGACACCATCACGGTGCAGGCGCTGATCAACCGTTACGCGACGGTGTGCGGCATGACCGGCACCGCGCTGGCCGCCGGTGAGCAGCTGCGCCAGTTCTACAAGCTCGGTGTGTCACCAATTCCGCCCAACGAGCCCAACATTCGCGAAGACGAATCCGACCGCGTGTACATCACCGCCGCCGCCAAGAACGACGCGATCGTCGCCCACATCGCCGAGGTGAACGAGACCGGGCAGCCCGTGCTGGTGGGCACCCGCGACGTCGCCGAATCCGAGGACCTGCACGAGCGGTTGCTGCGCCGCGGGGTGCCCGCGGTGGTGCTGAACGCGAAAAACGACGCCGAGGAAGCTCAGGTGATCGCCGAGGCCGGCAAGTTCGGCGTCGTCACCGTCTCCACCCAGATGGCCGGGCGCGGCACCGACATCCGCCTCGGCGGCTCCGACGAAGCCGACCACGACCGGGTCGCCGAGCTCGGCGGGCTGCACGTCGTCGGAACCGGGCGACACCACACCCAGCGGCTGGACAACCAGCTGCGCGGGCGCGCCGGGCGGCAGGGCGACCCGGGGTCGTCCGTCTTCTTCTCGAGTTGGGAAGACGACGTGGTGGCGGCCAACCTCGACCACAACAAGCTGCCGATGGACACCGACGAGGACGGCCGGATCGTCAGCCCGAAGGCGGCGGGCTTGCTCGACCACGCCCAGCGCGTGGCCGAGGGCCGCATGCTGGACGTGCACGCGAACACCTGGCGCTACAACCAGTTGATCGCCCAGCAGCGCGCCATCATCGTAGACCGGCGAAACACGTTGCTGCGCAACCCAACCGCGCGCGAGGAGCTGGCCGAGCTGGCCCCCAAGCGCTATCAGGAGCTGGCCGAGACCGAGGGGATCACCGAGGAGCGCCTGGAGACGATCTGCCGGCAGATCATGCTGTATCACCTCGACCGCGGCTGGGCCGACCACCTGGCGTATCTGGCCGACATCCGCGAAAGCATCCATCTGCGGGCGCTGGGCCGGCAGAACCCGCTGGACGAGTTTCACCGGTTGGCGGTCGACGCCTTCGCGTCACTGGCCGCCGACGCCATCGAGGCGGCCCAGCAGACGTTCGAAACCGCCAACGTCCTCGACGAGGAGCCCGGGCTGGACCTGTCCAAGCTGGCGCGGCCGACGTCGACGTGGACCTACATGGTCAACGACAACCCGCTGTCGGATGACACGCTGTCCACTCTGAGCCTGCCCGGGGTGTTCCGCTGAGCTCGTGGCGATCGCAAGCGCGGCGCAGCCGGGCGTTCGGCGCCCAGTCGCGTTAAGGTCACGGCTCATGGAGCCGGTGCTTCCGCCCAACCGGGTGCTGACGGTGCCCAACGCGCTCAGCGCTGTCCGCCTGGCGCTGATCCCGGTGTTCGTCTATGCGCTGCTGGTCGCCCACGCCAACGGGTGGGCCGTCGGGATTCTGATGTTCAGCGGCGCCTCGGACTGGGCGGACGGCAAGATCGCCCGGCTGCTGGATCAGTCCTCCCGGCTCGGGGTCCTGCTCGACCCGGCGGTCGACCGCCTCTACATGGTGGCCGTGCCCATCGTGTTGGCGTTCAGCGGGATTGTGCCCTGGTGGTTGGTCATCGTGCTGCTCGCGCGCGACGGCCTGTTGGCCGCCACGCTGCCGCTGCTGTGGAGTCGAGGCCTGTCGGCGCTGCCGGTGACCTACATCGGCAAGGCCGCGACGTTCGCCCTGATGTCCGGCTTCCCGCTGGTGCTGCTGGGCACCTGGGATGCGCTGTGGAGCCACGTGATCGGGGCCTGCGGATGGGCCTTTTTGATCTGGGGCATGTATGCCTACCTGTGGGCGTTCGTGCAGTATGCGGTGCAGATGACTCTCGTGCTGCGACGCATGCCCAAGGTCGATCGCGGTTCTCGCCCGTCGGCCGCGTCGAAGGTGGCTGACCATGGCTGATAGGGATCCCCTGCTCGGCGGCTATGACCCCAATGCCGGGCACAGCGCGCATGTGGCGTCGCGACCGAAACAGATCCCGGTGCCCTCGCTGCTGCGCGCCCTGCTCTCCGAGCACCTCGATCCCGGTTACGCGGCGGCGGCGGCCAAGCGCGGTGCCGCCGACGCGCCATCCGGTGGGCGCCGGCGGGTGGTCGGCTGGCTCTGGCAGGCGCTGGCGGCGCTGCTGATCGCGACGGTGTTCGCCGCCGCGGTCGCGCAGGCCCGCTCGGTGGCTCCGGGGGTGCGCACCGCCCAGCAGCTGCTGTTGGGCAATGTGCGGTCGGCCGAAGGCGCTGCGGCCAAGCTGAGCCAGCGCCGCGGCGAGCTGGCGACGCGCGTCGACGACGTTCAGCGCCACGCCCTGGCCGACGACGCCGAGGGGCAGCGGCTGCTGAAACGCCTGGACGCGCTGAGCCTGGCCGCGGCCAGCACGGCGATCATCGGGCCCGGCCTGAAGGTGACCGTCACCGATCCCGGCGCCAGCCCGAACCTTTCCGACGTGTCCAAGCAGCGGGTCAGCGGCAGCCGGCAGATCATCCTGGACCGCGATCTGCAATTGCTGGTCAACTCGTTGTGGGCCAGCGGCGCCGAGGCGATCTCCGTCGGCGGAGTGCGGATCGGGCCGAACGTGACCATCCGGCAGGCCGGCGGCGCGATCCTGGTCGACAACAACCCGACCAGCAGCCCGTACACGGTCCTGGCCATCGGTGCGCCGCGGGCGATGCGCGACGTCTTCGACAGCAGCCCCGGCCTGCAGCGACTGCGACTGTTGCAGATTTCCTACGGTGTCGTGGTTACGGTGGACGCCGCCGACGGTCTTTCGCTGCCAGCCGGATCGATCCGGGATGTCAAGTTCGCCAAGCAGATTGGGCCACGGTGAGAGAAGTCCTGAACAGACGCATTCCCCTGTGCGAGACGCGGACGGGAAACCACGCATGATCGGTATCGCAGCGCTGGCGATCGGCATCGTGCTGGGCCTCGTCTTTCACCCCGCGGTGCCAGAAGTCGTCCAGCCCTATCTGCCGATCGCGGTGGTCGCGGCGCTGGACGCCGTGTTCGGCGGGTTGCGCGCATACCTGGAACGGATCTTCGACCCGAAGGTCTTCGTGATTTCGTTCGTGTTCAACGTGTTCGTGGCCGCCCTGATCGTCTATGTCGGTGACCAATTGGGGGTGGGCACCCAGCTGTCCACGGCCATCATCGTCGTGCTGGGTATCCGCATCTTCGGCAATGCGGCCGCGCTGCGCCGCAGGCTGTTCGGGGCGTGACGCACTTGAGGTTGAGGTTGACGTGAGCCAGGATCCGCAAGATCGCGCCGGCGGCCAGCGGGCCGCCGGCCACGGTGGTGACGGTGCGACCCAGGAACAGGGTTCGCCGCGCGGCCGCCACGAATTGGCCGCGAAAAGCCCCCGTCCGGAAATCGGTGCGGTGCACCGCACCGGGTTATCGGGGATGGTGCGCGGCGGCCGCTCCCGGATGGCGTTCGGGACGCTGGCCGCGATGCTGTGCCTGCTGCTGGGCCTCGCGATCGTCACTCAGGCCCGCCAGACGGAGTCGGGTGACGCGCTGGAGACGGCGCGGCCGGCGGACCTGTTGGTGCTGCTGGATTCGTTGCGGCAACGCGAAGGCACGCTCAACACCGAGGTGAACGAGCTACAGAACACGCTGAATTCGTTGCAGGCGTCGGGAAACAACGACCAGGCCGCCATCCAGTCCGCGCAGTCCAGGCTGGCGGCGCTGTCCATTCTGGTGGGGGCGGTCGGTGCCACCGGGCCCGGCGTCACCGTCACGATCGAGGACCCCGGGCCCGGGGTTTCGCCGGAGGCGATGCTCGACGTGATCAACGAGTTGCGCGCCGCCGGCGCCGAGGCGATCGAGGTCAACGACGCACACCAGTCGGTGCGAGTGGGTGTCGACACCTGGGTGGTGGGGACGCCCGGGTCGCTGACCATCGACTCGAAAACGCTGGCACCGCCGTATTCGATTCTGGCGATTGGCGATCCGCCCACTCTGGCCGCGGCCATGAACATTCCCGGCGGCGCGCAGGACACCGTCAAGCGCGTCGGGGGGCGAATGTCGGTCCAGCAGGCCGACCGGGTGGACGTGACCACCTTGCGGCAACCAAAACCGCACCAATACGCTCAGCCGGTCAAGTGAGCATCACCCGAACAGAACAGGATCACTCGTGAGCGATATCCCGCCCGATCTGCGTTACACCGCCGAACACGAATGGGTTCGTCGAAGTGGGGATGACACCGTGCGAGTGGGCATCACCGATTTTGCGCAATCGGCGTTGGGTGATGTGGTTTTCGTTCAGCTGCCCGACGTGGGCACCGAGTTGACCGCGGGCGAATCCTTCGGTGAGGTCGAATCCACGAAATCGGTGTCGGACTTGTATGCGCCCGTCTCGGGCAAAGTCTCGGCGGTCAACGCCGATCTGGATGGCAGTCCGCAATTGGTGAACTCCGACCCGTACGGCGCCGGGTGGTTGCTGGACGTTCAGGTATCCGAGGTCGGCGAATTGGAGTCGACAATTTCTTCGCTGCTCGACGCTGAGGCCTACCGCGGAACGCTCACCGAATGAGGATTGCTAATGTCCCTGCAGCCCCGCACCGCCGGCGAGCGGCGGGGCCAGGGTACGGGGGAATCGGAGTTTCGGTTCGTCAGGTGGTGGGCGCATTGCAGGCCGGTGCGCGGTACCGTCGACACATCGACCTTTGAAGACCTTCGAAGATCGCTGAAAGACACGTGACAGACACTTTGACAGTACGAAACGGCAGTAATCGGCATACCGGGCAAAGAAACCTGGTGCACAAGCCGGCCGAGCGGCCCGGACAGACAACGCCACAGCAGCCAGTGAGGAGCAGCGCGTGACGGACATGGACAACGACCAGAATTCGGACGAAGTCACGGTAGAGACGACTTCGGTCTTCCGTGCGGACTTCCTCAACGAATTGGACGCGCCCGCGCAGGCGGGAACCGAGAGCGCGGTATCCGGGGTCGAAGGGCTCCCGGCGGGCTCGGCGTTGCTGGTCGTCAAGCGGGGACCGAATGCCGGTTCGCGATTCCTGCTGGATCAGGCCACCACGTCCGCCGGGCGGCATCCCGACAGCGACATTTTTCTCGACGACGTGACCGTCAGCCGCCGGCACGCCGAATTCAGGTTGGAAAACAACGAATTCAGCGTGGTCGACGTTGGTAGTCTCAACGGCACTTACGTCAACCGTGAGCCCGTGGACTCGGCGGTGCTTGCCAACGGCGACGAAGTGCAGATCGGCAAGTTCCGCTTGGTGTTTCTCACCGGACCCAAGCAGGGTGAGGATGGAGGATCTTCAGGCTAGTGAGCGCACCCGATAGCTCGGCACTGGCCGGGATGTCGATCGGGGCGGTCTTGGAGTTGCTGAGGCCGGACTTCCCCGATGTCACCATCTCCAAAATCCGCTTCCTGGAGGCCGAGGGGCTGGTGACGCCGCAGCGGGCCGCGTCGGGGTATCGAAGGTTCACCGCATATGACTGCGCGCGGTTGCGGTTCATCCTTACTGCGCAGCGTGATCACTATCTGCCGCTGAAGGTCATCAGGGCGCAACTGGACGCCCAGCCCGACGGCGAGCTGCCGCCCGTCAAATCGTCATATTCGGTCCCGCGACTGGTGTCGGTGGCGGGCACCGGGGACGGCGCCGGCTCGGATCCGCGCTCGGACACTTCGGCGGTGGCCCCCACCCACGTCCGGCTGAGCCGCGAAGAGCTGCTGGCGCGCGCGGGCGTGGACGACGAGCTGCTGACCTCGCTTCTCAAAGCGGGAGTCATCACCACCGGGCCCGCCGGATTTTTCGACGAGCACGCCGTGGTCATCCTGCAATGCGCCCGGGCGCTGTCGGACTACGGTGTCGAACCACGGCACTTGCGGGCTTTCCGCTCGGCCGCCGATCGGCAGTCGGACCTGATCGCCCAAATCGCCGGGCCGGTAGTCAAAGCCGGCAAAGCCGGCGCCCGCGACCGCGCCGACGATTTGGCGCGCGAGGTCGCCGCACTCGCCATCACGTTGCACACGTCGTTGATCAAATCCGCCGTTCGCGACGTTCTGGATCGGTGAGGACTAGACTTCGTTCGACAGCTTGGTTTTCGGCAGTAGGGCGGATTTTTGACCTCGCCGTCCTGGCGAGTAACCAATCCAACCGGCGCCACAATGCGGAGGGCAGACACAAATGGGTGAAGTTCGTGTTGTCGGCATTCGCGTAGAGCAGCCGCAGAACCAGCCGGTGTTGTTACTGCGCGAAACCAACGGCGACCGTTACCTTCCGATCTGGATCGGTCAGTCGGAGGCCGCCGCCATCGCCCTGGAACAGCAAGGCGTCGAGCCCCCGCGCCCGTTGACGCACGATTTGATCAGGGATGTCATTGCCGCCCTTGGACATTCGTTGAAAGAGGTGCGGATCGTCGATCTGCAAGAGGGCACTTTCTACGCCGACCTGGTGTTCGACCGCAACATCACCGTGTCGGCCCGCCCCTCGGACTCGGTGGCGATCGCGCTGCGCGTCGGCGTGCCCATCTACGTCGAGGAAGGCGTGCTTGCCCAGGCCGGCCTGCTGATTCCGGACGAGAGCGACGAGGAAGGCGGCACCGCCGTCCGCGAGGACGAGGTGGAGAAGTTCAAGGAATTTCTCGACAGCGTGTCTCCGGACGACTTCAAAGCCACCTAAGCCTGTTACCAGCGCTTTGGGATCGGGGTGCCGGCTGGTTTAGCCTGGATGGCGACATCACGGATGCGTCTCAAACAGCACCGTGATCTCGACACGCTGGCGGATAGCTCGCCGACTTGGCCCCGCGGCGGCCATACTTTGATCGCGACTACAGGCGCGGTGGCTATCTACAGAGCGTAAGCTCTACTAGCACTCGGGCTTGAGCAAACGTGGCTGCGATGCAGCCTTCAGACGCAGCCAACGACGAGAGCGCGATCGCGGAGAGGAACCACCGTGAGCGAGCAGCCACGCCAAGAGCAGCTCAACCTAGCGGACAGCGCTAACCCGGCGCCCAGTGACCGCAGTGTCACCGTAGCCAGCGCACCCGTGCAGCCCGGCCTGTTCCCGGACGACTCCGTGCCCGACGAGCTGGTCGGATACCGCGGTCCGAGCGCCTGCCAGATCGCCGGCATCACCTACCGCCAGCTGGACTACTGGGCCCGCACCTCACTGGTGGTCCCGTCGATCCGCAGCGCGGCGGGCTCGGGCAGCCAGCGCCTCTACTCGTTCAAGGACATCCTGGTCCTCAAGATCGTCAAGCGGTTGCTGGACACCGGGATCTCGTTGCACAACATCCGCGTCGCCGTCGATCACCTGCGCCAGCGCGGCGTCCAGGACCTGGCCAACATCACCCTGTTCTCCGACGGCACCACCGTTTACGAGTGCACCTCGGCCGAAGAGGTCGTCGACCTGCTGCAGGGCGGGCAGGGCGTTTTCGGCATCGCCGTGTCCGGCGCCATGCGCGAGCTGACCGGCGTCATCGCGGACTTCCCCGGCGAGCGGGCCGACGGCGGCGAATCGATCGCCGAGCCCGAGGACGAGCTGGCGTCCCGGCGCAAGCACCGCGACCGCAAGATCGGCTGACGGCGCACCGCGCCACGCGCGACGTGGCGCTTCGCGCGGCCGAGTAAGCTGGGCAGCGCATCGCTTTCGTGCGGGAGAGTTTCGTGGCTGCCAGTCACGGACGCCGAAGGAGCAACACCTCTCCGTCAACCTCTCAGGCACCCGGACCGCGCGACATCATGATGCCTCTGGAAAGCGGCGTGGACCCGTGGGTCCGCACCCGCCGATGGGGAAAGGCGCTCGGTAGCGGGCGCCGAATCTCTCAGGCGCCCGGCGATGGGTGAAGACAGAGGGAGAGGGCCGTTAGTCCTCTGCCCCGATCCGTCTTCGCCCGCCCACACAGGAGTTCCAGTGTCCGATCAATTCACCTTCGCAGCTCGGCACATCGGCCCGGACAGTCAGGCCGTCGCGGCCATGCTCGCCGTCATCGGTGTCGACTCGCTGGACGACCTGGCCGCCAAGGCGGTGCCGGCCGGCATCCTGGACCGGCGCGGCGACGGCGGCGTCGCACCCGGTCTGGACCAACTGCCGCCGGCGGCCACCGAGACCGAGGCGCTGGCCGAGCTGCGGTCGCTGGCCGAGGCCAACACGGTGGCCGTGTCCATGATCGGGCAGGGCTACTACGACACGCTCACCCCGCCGGTATTGCTGCGCAACATCCTGGAGAACCCGGCCTGGTACACCGCCTACACGCCGTACCAGCCGGAGATCAGCCAGGGCCGGCTCGAGGCGCTGCTGAATTTCCAGACGATGGTCGCCGACCTCACCGGCCTCGAGGTCGCCAACGCCTCGATGCTGGACGAGGGCACCGCGGCGGCGGAGGCCATGACGCTGATGCACCGGGCGGCTCGTGGCAAGGCCAACCGCCTGGTGATGGACGCCGACCTGTTCACCCAGACCGCGGCCATCGTGGCCACCCGGGCCAAGCCGCTGGGCATCGAGATCGTCACCGCCGACCTGCGTGACGGCCTGCCCGACGGGGACTTCTTCGGCGTCATCGCCCAGCTGCCGGGGGCCAGCGGCCGGGTCACCGACTGGTCGGCCCTGGTCGAGCAGGCCCACGAGCGCGGCGCATTGGTCGCCATCGGCGCCGACCTGCTCGCCATGACGCTGGTCACGCCGCCCGGTGAGATCGGCGCCGACGTCGCCTTCGGCAGCACCCAAAGATTCGGCGTGCCAATGGGATTCGGGGGACCACACGCCGGCTACCTGGCGGTGCACGCCAACCACGCGCGTCAGCTGCCGGGCCGGCTGGTCGGGGTGTCGCTGGACGCCGACGGTTCGCCCGCCTACCGGCTGGCGCTGCAGACGCGCGAACAGCACATCCGCCGCGACAAGGCGACCAGCAACATCTGTACCGCGCAGGTGCTGCTGGCGGTGATGGCCGCGATGTACGCCAGCTACCACGGCGCCGAGGGGCTGACGGCGATCGCGCGCCGCGTCCACGGCCACGCCGGGGCTATCGCCGCCGCGCTCGGCGATGCGCTGGTGCACGACAAGTACTTCGACACCGTGCTGGCCAGGGTGCCCGGGCGCGCCGCCGAGGTGATCGCCGCGGCCAAGGCCAAGGGCATCAACCTGTGGCGGGTCGACGACGACCACGTGTCGGTGGCCTGCGACGAGGCCACCACCGGCGAGCACGTCGCCGCCGTGCTCGACGCCTTCGGGGTGCGACCTACCGGGCAGGCGGGTGCCGACGCCGGCATCGTCACCCGCACGTCGGAGTTCCTCACCCACCCCGCCTTCACCCAGTACCGCACCGAGACCGCGATGATGCGCTACCTGCGCGCGCTGGCCGACAAGGATATCGCGTTGGACCGCAGCATGATTCCGCTCGGGTCGTGCACCATGAAGCTGAACGCCGCCGCGGAGATGGAGCCCATCACCTGGCCGGAATTCGCCCGCCAGCATCCGTTCGCGCCGGCGTCCGACACCCCCGGGCTGCGGCGCCTGATCGCCGAGCTGGAGACCTGGCTGGTGCAGATCACCGGCTACGACGCCGTCTCGCTGCAGCCCAACGCCGGGTCGCAGGGCGAGTACGCCGGCCTGCTGGCCATTCACGATTACCACGCCAGCCGCGGGGAACGGCACCGCGACATCTGCCTCATCCCGTCCAGCGCACACGGCACCAACGCGGCCTCGGCGGCCCTGGCCGGGATGCGGGTCGTCGTGGTGGCCTGCCACACCAACGGCGACGTGGATCTCGAGGACCTGCGCGCCAAGGTCGGCGAGCACCGCGACCGGCTGTCCACGTTGATGATCACCTATCCGTCCACGCACGGCGTCTACGAGCACGACATCGCCGAGATCTGCGCCGCGGTGCACGACGCCGGCGGCCAGGTGTACGTCGACGGCGCCAACCTCAACGCGCTGGTCGGGTTGGCCCGGCCGGGCAAGTTCGGCGGCGACGTCAGCCACCTGAACCTGCACAAGACGTTCTGCATCCCGCACGGCGGCGGGGGACCCGGCGTGGGGCCGGTGGCGGTGCGCGCGCACCTGGCGCCGTTCCTGCCCGGGCATCCGTACGCCCCCGAACTACCCCAGGGCCACCCGGTGTCCGCGGCGCCCTACGGGTCGGCCTCGATCCTGCCGATCAGCTGGGCCTACATCAGGATGATGGGCGCCGAGGGGCTGCGCGCGGCCTCGCTGACCGCGATCACGTCGGCCAACTACATCGCCCGGCGACTCGACGAGTACTTCCCGGTGCTCTACACCGGCGAGAACGGCATGGTCGCCCACGAGTGCATCCTGGACCTGCGGGGCATCACCAAGTCCACCGGAGTCACCGTCGACGACGTGGCAAAGCGCTTGGCGGACTACGGGTTTCACGCACCGACCATGAGCTTCCCGGTGGCCGGCACGCTGATGGTGGAGCCCACCGAGAGCGAGAGCCTGACCGAGGTCGACGCGTTCTGTGACGCGATGATCGCCATCCGTGCCGAGATCGACCGGGTGGGCGCGGGGGAGTGGCCTGCTGAAGACAACCCGCTGCGCGGTGCACCCCACACGGCCGAGTGCCTGGTGGTCAGCGACTGGGACCACCCGTACACCCGGGAGCAGGCTGCCTACCCGCTGGGCAAGGAGTTCCGGCCGAAGGTCTGGCCGCCGGTGCGTCGCATCGACGGCGCCTACGGCGACCGCAATCTGGTCTGCTCGTGCCCGCCGGTGGAGGCGTTCGCCTGACGGTCCGGCCGGCCCTCAGCCGGGCGTCGTCGCCGGGGCCGGCACCACCAACGGCACCAGATACCGGCGGGCGAAATCGCGGGCCTGGCTCAGGTTGTAAATCGGGATGGCCGATTGCGGCGTCTTGATCAGCGAAATGATCAGCCGCCCGATCATCTCGCCGACGATCTCGGTGTCGAGATCGGCCGCCAGCTCGCCGCGCTCCTGCCAACGGCGAAGCCACGTGGCGATGTAGCCGCGGGTCATGGCGATCAGGTTCTCATCGGTCAGGTAGGCGGTCAGCTCACCGGCGGCGGGTGATTCGCGGATGCTTCGGGTCAGCAGCTTGGGCGCCGAGGCTTCGTGAACGAAGGCGGCGAAGACTTCGGCGATCCCTTCCTGCGGTGTCGACGCCCGGCCGGCGACCTCGGAGACCAGCGTGCTGAGCCGTAGCGACTCGTCCATGATGGTCAGCCGCACCAGGTTTCGCTTGTGCCGAAACCGGCGGTAGACCGTGGCGACGCCGACACCGGCGGTGTCGGCGATGTCCTGCATGGTGGTGTTGGAAAATCCGCGCTCGGTAAAGCAGGTGCGCGCCGCGGTGACGATGGTGCGGGCGGTCGGATCGAGGGTGGCCAGGCCGTCGGGCACCAAGCCGAGCAGCATCGCGGGGTCTACCATCTGGCCTCCAGCCGATCGGGGTGTCACGACGATTGTGCGCTATCGGGCGCCGCCGGGCGCTTCGCGACCTAGTGTGCCGAATCAGGCCGGTCGGGCGCGGCGAAGGAATCCAGCAGCACCGAGCGATACCGGTCGCGCAGCCGCTCGTACTGGTAGCGGTTGTAGGCCAACGGCTCCAGGGCGAGCCGTCGCGGCAACCATCGCCAGCCCAGCTGCAACGCGGCAACGTAGACGGCGAACTCGAATTGCTCGCGCGCACCCCACCGCACGCCCAGCAGCTCGCGCATGGTCGGATGGGCGACCGCGGCGGAACACACGACCACCGGCCGCGACGCCAGCGTCGTCATCACCGGCCACACCAATCGCAGCAGTGGCCGAACTTGTTTGGCTACCAACAACTTCGGGATGGGCGGCGCGACGAAACTGCGATTGGCGAACTGCAGGAATTCGTTGTCCGCCAGGTCTTTCACGGCGACGGAGTCGTAGTACTCGAGCATGTCGTGCAGGGTCGCCGGCAGCTTCGCCTGCTTACTGGGCAATTCCAGGAACTGCAGTTCGCCCCGCAGCGTCTGGTAGACGACCTCCTTCTCGGCCGCGGTGAGCCGGCGACCGCACACCCGCAGATAGGCCTGATACAACAGGTTCAGGCCGCTCACCGCCACCCAGATCCACACGTCGGGATTCAGTGCGCTGTAACGGGTGTCGCTGAACGAGTCCTTGCCGGCGCCCCGCACGTCTCGATGCAGTCGCTTCAGGTCGGCCCGCGATGTCCGCGCGTCCGAACTGTCGCCGAAGGTCGCCAGGGCGGTGAACGCGAAACTGCGGATGCCACGGTCGGTGAAGTTGTCCGCGAACCGTCCGCTGCGGTCCACCGCCGCCGCGATTTCGCGGTGCGCCACCTGGTCGAGGGCGAGGCGGCCGAACGCCGCCGCCAAGGGTGAGCCCGCGAACCACCGCACGTCGTCCGCCAGTTCCCGGTGCGCCGCGTCCGGTTTCGACGCCGCGCCGGGCACGCTGCCATAAAAACTCGCCGTCGTCGTCATGCCGGTCCTCCTTGAGCTGGTCGGTCACACCAC
>NZ_LZLL01000111.1:0-3203 GCF_001669335.1 Mycobacterium sp. 1245852.3
GTCGCACGGCGGCAAGGAGTTCGGGCGCGATCACTACCCGGCGATGGTCAGCATGCATGCCCTGCTGCTGATTTCGTGCGTCGTCGAAACCTGGAGCCTGAGCCGGCCGTTCATCTGGTGGCTGGGCTGGCCGATGCTGGCCGTCGTCGCGTTCAGCACGGCCGTCCGCTGGCGCTGCGTCAGCGTGCTCGGCAAGCGTTGGAATCCGAGGCTGATCGTCATCGGTGATGCGCCGTTGGTTTCCGTCGGGCCGTACCGCTGGATGCGTCACCCCAACTACGCCGCGGTCGCCGCCGAGGTGGCCGCGCTGCCGCTGGTGCATTCGGCGTGGCTGACCGCGATCGTGTTCAGCGCGGCCAACGCCGCGGTGCTGCGCGTGCGCATCCGCGCGGAGAACGCCGCGCTGGGCTATATCTGATCACGGGCCTGATCATGGCGCGATGGGCCGATTGGTCCACTGGCGGTCGGGGCGGCGCGCCGAGCGGAACCATCCGCCGGCCACGCCGGTGCCGCCGTCGGTGGGGATGGTGTGGCCGGTGACGAACGCCGCCAGGTCCGAGGCCAGGAACAGGATCGCCCGGGCCTGATCCTCGGGCTGGCCCATCCGCCCGACCGGCACCCACTGTGGCCACTGCGCCTGCTCCTCGGCCGTAAGCCATTGCGAATACGGCACTTGTAGGGACTCGGTGACGTCGGGGGCGATCGCGTTGACCCGCACCCCGTCGTTGCCGACCTGGACGGCCAGGCTGCGGGTGAATGCGATGACGGCGGCCTTGAAAGCGGCATAAACCGGATCCTCGGGATAGCCGCGCAGCCCCTCGACCGACGAGACGTTCACGATCGCACCCGTGTGCCGCTCAACCATGGCCGGCAGGAACGCGTGGCTGACCAGGAACACGTGGTGCAGGTTGATCCGGTAGAGGTCATCCCACAGCTGCGGGTCGGTGCCGGCGAAGCTGCCGGGGTGCCGCAGCCAGTGCCCCACGTTGTTGACCAGCACATCGACCCGGCCGAACCGATCGTGGACCGCCCGGGCCAAGCGAGTTACCTGATCGGGATCACGAACGTCGGTGCCGACCGCCAGGGCCGAGCCGCCGGATTCGCTGATCGAGGCGGCCGTCGCGCCGGCCAGGTCGGCGTCGATGTCGGCGATGATCACCTGCGCACCGTTTGCGGCGAACAGTCGCGAGGTCGCCGCGCCGATACCTCCCGCGCCGCCCGTAACGACCGCGACCCGGTCGGCCAGCAACGGCTCGGGGAGCTTCGCGTGTGTCATCGGTCATATCTTCGGCCATGCGATGGGCCGGGCAACAGCCGGTCCGGCCGGATCGAGCCCGCGCGAGAACCGCGCAAGAGTTAGCGCAGTGGTACCCATCTCCTGGCACAGCAAACGTGACGTACCCGACAATTGTCGTCTGTTCTTCTGCAATTAATCTGGCGCGGCGGCGGGTACCCGCCCTCCACTTAGGAGGTTGAAACCCAATGGTGAGTACAACCGAGCCGGCCCACATACTGCCGAGCGTGGCGATCACGCGGCGCGTGCATCACCGCCACAGCCCGCAGTCGGTCGCAGTAGGGCTCGCCAGCCGCCTGATCATCAAGAACACCGTTCGCGCGTGGGCCATGACGCCCAACCTGCGCTGGCCGTTCGAGTACGTCGACGGCGTCGCGGGGCTGGTCCCGCGCATCGGGTCCGGCGCAAAGATCGACTCGGTTCGGCTGGACAACTGCGCCGCCGAATGGGTTCGCGCGCCCGGCGTATCGGGGGAGCGGGCGATCCTGTATTTGCACGGGGGCGCCTTCCTCACCTGCGGCCTCAACACGCATCGCTCGATGGTGGCCCGCCTGTCGAAGGCGGCCGATGCCGCCGTGTTGACCGTCGCCTACCGGAAGCTGCCCACCCACCAGATCACCGATGCCATCGACGACGGGATCAGCGGCCTGCGCTGGCTGCAGGATCGCGGCTTCGATGGCGACCAGATCGTGGTGGCCGGCGACTCGGCCGGCGGCTACCTGGCGTTCATGACCACCCTGCTGGCGATCAGTGACGACATCATGGAGCCGGCCGGCGTGGCGACCATCTCGCCGTTCACCGACGCGGACCCGGTGCGCAAGCTCAAGCACCGTAACGCGCGCAAGTGCTCGATGTTCACCCGCCGGGCGTTCTCGATGTTCGCTCAATACCTCAGCAAGGCACAGGTTTTGGAAGGCCGGGGTGACAACACCGTCGCGTCGCCGGTGGACGCCGACCTGTCCTCGATGCCGCCGGTCACCATTCACGCCAGCTCGGACGAGTTGTTGCTCGCCGACGCCGAATTGATGGCGAAACGCCTGGAAGCCAGCGGAATCCACTGCGATCTGCACCTGTGGGATGGACAGATTCACGACTTCCCGATAGCGGCCGACGTCTTGCCCGAGGGCCGGCGGGCCCTCAAGTACATCGGCGATTTCGTCAAGGACGTCACCGCCGCCCGCACCAAGATTCCCAGCGTGCGCAGCCTGCGCAACGCCGCGGTAGCGGGTTGAAGGCTACGAAAGTAATTGCGCCGCAAGCCGGTTCGTCCGTCGTCTGCGATCTCTCGCTGCGGTGGGTCCGCAGGGTCGCGCTCGCCGGGAGCGGGTGCGAAACGGTGCCCGCCGGTGAACCCGGCGGATAAGCCCCGCCGCTGCCATTACAGTTGGTCTCGATGAGCCCACCAGCACCGCCCGCGCTGACCGTGCGGTACGAGGGAGCCGAGCGCACCTTCGCGCCGGGTAACGACGTCGTGATCGGGCGTGACCTGCGCGCGGACGTCCGCGTCGCCCACCCCCTGATCTCCCGCAACCACCTGATCGTGCGATACGAGCAGGGCCGCTGGATCGCCATCGACAACGGCAGCCTCAACGGCCTTTATGTGCACAACAGCCGCGTCCCGGTCGTCGACATCCAGGACGGCCTGCGGGTCAACGTCGGCAACCCGGACGGCCCGGCGCTGACCTTCGAGGTCGGCCGTCATCAGGGTTCGGCCGGGCGGCCGCCCCTGACCACGTCGATACCGATCGTCGGCAACCCCAGCGAACCGCTGGCGCGTGCTGCGCAGAGCCAGCAGCCGGCATCGGCCTCGTTCCGCCACCCCGTTCATCCGCCCACCGCCGCGCAGCCGCGATACCCGACCGGCGGCCTCCCGAGCGCGCCGCCCAGCGGATCCCAGCCCGCGCCGCAG
>NZ_LZLL01000112.1:0-20240 GCF_001669335.1 Mycobacterium sp. 1245852.3
ACCCACCGAACATCACGGTGTCGTCCTCCACGGTGATGTGGTGGCTGCGCAGGTCACCGTGGGCGATCTGGCGGTCGGGTGGGTGGTGGGCGCGCTGGTGGTGCTCGTCGTCGGCACGCCCGCGCTCGAGGTGCCGTTGGACGCGGCGGTGCGCGCCCTGGCCAAGGCGGGCTTCACCGTCACGCGGCTCACCGTGGTCCGGCCGGCCGGCCGTGGCCCGCTGATCCTTTCGGCGGAGGGCGAATATCTCGGTGACACGGCGCTGATCGAGTTGTACGGCCCGCATCAACGCAGCGGCGGAGCGCTGCGCCAGCTCTGGGGAAAGCTGAAGCTGCGCGACGCCGAAACCGCGCCCCTGGTGACCTCCATGCGCCGCGCCGTCGAACACCGCGCGCTGATGGCGATCGCCATCGGCAACACGGGTCTGGCCAACACGGCGACGGTCGCGGTCGCGCCGCTGGACCGCGGCTGGATGCTGTACTCGCACCGGCGCCCGCTCGGCACCCCCATCGACGAATGCGCGACGACGACTCCCGTTGCCCGGCTGTGGGAATCGCTGAAAGTCCTCAACGACCGCCAGATCGCCCACCAACGAGCGCGCCGGGACGATGGCGCTGACCACCAGATGGATCGGAACGAAGGCCAGCAGCAGGGCCCACCACCAGTGCCGCCAGCGCGCCGGCAGCCAGGGCCCCGACACCGTCAGCACCGCCGCCAGCATCCCGATCCACCGCGGGTCGTCGAGGAACTGCGCCGGCAGCGTGGTCAGCCGGTCGAGGGCGTCGAAGTGCCACCGCGGCGCGGCGAGGCCGGTGCCGCTGATCGACAACAACACGATCGCGCTCAGCCCCGCGGTGGCGTAGGCGCCCAGCAGTTTCCACTGCCCGGCGACGATCAGGCCGATGAGGATCATGAACGGCAACGCCACGATCGCAAGGCCGTAGATCAGGTACGCCACGTCGGATTGGGTCGGCGACAAGACGCCGACGATCTGCGACACGGATCTCTCCAGCGCGATCCACTGCGGGCGGGTGATCACCGAGCCCGTGATCACCAGTGCCAGGAAGAACAACGCCAGGATCAGCCGCAGGATGTCGTTGGTCCGCCGGGTCAACGGCTGCAGCAGGTTGCCGGAAACGATGATGTCGCGCCCGTCAACTCGCATGTATGAAGGATCCTTCGGCTTCGCTCGGCACCGCTGAGCCTTGCTTTCGGCCCGCGCAGTGGCCCGCCGACAAGTTAACGCAATACCCGGTTGGTTGACAGCTTCCACTCATCCGGCGCGCGTAGGGTCGGATAGGTAGGCGTGCTAGCGAATTGGGGGCGGGTGGCGGCGTGGCCAGGACGGACGACGACAGCTGGGAGATCACCGAGAGCGTGGGCGCCACGGCGCTGGGCGTGGCGGCGGCCCGGGCCGCGGAGACCGAGAGCGAGAACCCGCTGATCAGCGATCCGTTCGCGCGGGTGTTCCTGCAGGCCGCGGGAGCGGGCGTGTGGGACTGGTTCGCGGCCCCCAACCTGCCCGCCCAGGTCGCCGAGATCGATCCGGACCTCAAGCCGCGTATGCAGGGGATGGTCGACTACATGGCCGCGCGGACGGCGTTCTTCGACAAGTTCTTCCTCGACGCGACCGGCGCGGGCGTGCGGCAGGTGGTGATCCTGGCGGCCGGGCTGGACTCGCGGGCGTGGCGGTTGCCCTGGCCGGACGGCACCACGGTGTACGAGTTGGACCAGCCGCGGGTGCTGGAGTTCAAGTCCGCGACGCTGCGCGACAAGGGCGCCGAGCCGACCTGCGAGCTGGTCAGCGTTCCCGTCGACCTGCGCCACGACTGGCCGTCCGCCTTGCAGGGCGCGGGATTTGACGCGCACGCGCCCAGCGTGTGGTCGGCCGAGGGGCTGTTGCCGTTTCTGCCGGCGACCGCCCAGGAGTTGTTGTTCGAGCGGGTACAGGCGCTCGGCACGCAAGGCAGCCGGATCGCCGTGGAGGCGCCAGGCCCCGACTTCCTCGACGAGGGCGCCCGCGACAGGCAGCGCCAGACCATGCAGCGGGTGCGCGACCTGATGGCCGAACTGGAGCCCGACCGCGACATTCCCGACGTGCAAGACCTGTGGTACTTCGAGGAACGCGAAGACGTGGCCGACTGGTTAGGTCGGCACGGCTGGGACGTGACGGTCACCCCGGCCCCCGAGCTGATGGCCGGGTACGACCGCAGGCCACCACAAGACATCGACGACGCCACACCACAGACGCTGTTCGTGTCTGCGCATCGGACGAGAGGAAACTGACTGTGCCCAGGACCGACAACGACAGCTGGGAGATCACCGAAAGCGTGGGGGCGACCGCGCTGGGGGTGGCCTCGGCCCGCGCGGCGGAGACCCGTAACGAAAACCCCTTGATCACGGACCCATTCGCGCAGGTTTTCCTTGACGCCGCCGGGGACGGCGTGTGGAACTGGCATTCCGCGGCGCAGTTGCCGGCCGAGATCATCGAGGCCGAGCCGACGTTGCCGCTGCAGATGCAGTCGATGGTCGGTTATATGGCCTCGCGCACAGCGTTTTTCGACAGTTTCTTCCGCGAAGCGACCGGCGCAGGCATTCGCCAGGCGGTGATCCTGGCGGCCGGCCTGGACGCGCGGTCCTGGCGGTTGGCGTGGCCTGCGGGCACGACGGTCTACGAGCTCGACCAGACCAAGGTGCTGGACTTCAAGGCGGCCACGTTGGCCGAACATGGGGCGCAGCCCGCCTGTAATCGCGTCGCGGTGCCGGTGGACCTGCGCCAGGATTGGCCGACCGCGTTGCGGCAGGCGGGTTTTGACGCCGACGCGCCCAGCGTCTGGTCGGCCGAGGGATTGATGCCCTATCTGCCGGCGGCCGCCCAAGAGCTGCTGTTCGAACGCATCCAGGGGCTGACCGCGCCGGGCAGCCGGGTGGCCGTGGAGGCCCTGGGTCCGAAGTTCCTCGACCCGCAGGCCCGCGCCAAGCGCCGCGAGCGGATGGATCGGATCCGCGGGCTGATGGCCGGCGTGGATCCGGATCGTGAGATACCCCGCACCGACGAACTCTGGTATTTCGAGGAGCGCGAGGACGTCGGTGAATGGTTCGGCCGCCACGGCTGGGAGGTGACGGTCACCCCGGCCGACGAATTGATGGCCGGCTATGGGCGTGCGGCGCCCGAGGAGGTTCGCGACTATGTGCCCGGCAATCTGTTCGTCGCGGCGCAGCGCGCGGCGAGCTAGCGCCGATGTCCACGGCGGGGTAGGCGGTCCAGGCGCGAACGAATACCTCTGCGCCCCAACGTTTTAGAGCACCGATGCGTTGCCGGTAGTGGCCCGTCGTCCCTAGTTGTTTGTCGGTGGTGGGTGGGGTTGGAAGGGTGTGTACCACCACCAGTCGGCGCGTTCGCCGATCGGTCCCGGACACGGCGCCACGGTGGGCGGGGGCCCCGTGGGTGGGCGCGCCAGCGATCCCGGGCTCAGTACTCGGCCTTCGTCGTCGCGGACCACGAGTGCGTGTGCGGGTCCGCTGAGGGTGATGACACCCCGATGGTGTGACCGGTGATGGTAGGGACAGAGCAGCACCAGGTTGGCTAGTTCGGTGGGGCCGCCGTCTTCCCAGTGCCGCAGGTGGTGGGCGTGCAGACCGCGGGTGGCACCACAACCCGGCACCACACAGGTGCGGTCGCGATATTCCAGCGCGCGGCGCAGCCGCCGGTTGATCACCCGCGTCGCCCTTCCGGCACCGATGACCTCGCCGCGGCGTTCGAACCAGACTTCGGCAGTGGCATTACAGGTCAGGTAGCGGCGGTCGGCATCGGAGAGCAGCGGACCCAGATGCAGCGCCGCGGTGGGTTTTTCCACGTCGAGGTGCACCACCACGGTGGTGTGCTGCCCGTGCGGGCGCCGCGCCGCCTCGACATCCCAGCCGGTCTGCACCAGGCGCATGAACGCCTCGACCGTGCCCGGCATCGGGGGCCGCTGATCACCCGCGCCGATGGCCTGATCGTGTTTCCACTCGGCGATCAGCGCCTCACGATGCGACGCCAACGCCGCGTCGAACTTCGCCGCATCGGGGTGCGGAAGGGTGATCCGGTAGCAGCTGCCCTGCTCGTCGGAGGTCTTAGTGATCGAGGCCAACGGCCCCCGCCACTCCGGCCGGGGCTCGGGGTCGGGCCGCGGTTCCAGCTTGACCGCGGTACGCAACTGGTTCACCGTGGCCACCGCGGCAAGCTCGGCGTAATGCTCATCAGAACCCTCGCCAGCCCGCGCCGCGATCACCCCAACCTGGTCCAGCGACAGCCGACCCTCCCGCATGCCCGCCGCGCAGCGCGGAAACTCCTCCAGCCGGCTCGCGACGGTGGCGATCGTGCGCGCATTCCCCGACGAACACCCCATCTTCCAGGCCACCAACGCCGGCACCGACCGCGCCCCGGTCATCCCGCACAACTCGTCGCGATCGATCTCGGCCACGATCTCCACGACGCGCCCATCAATCGCATTACGCTGACCGGTCAACTCCGCCAGTTCGTCGAAGAGCTCCCCGAGACGTTCCTTCGGGGACGCTTCGACGCCGGCTGCAGTCGCGGTCGGGGACATGACGCCATCATCACAGCCACCACCGACAAATCCGGGCCGCCCGCGACCGACGTTCGCCAGCGGCCCTAGGATTCGGACGCCGGGTTTCGCTCTCCGTCGTCGCCCGCGTGCCCACGCCATTTGCGGTAGCCGCGATGCGCGGCGAACGCGCCGACGATCGCGCTCACGCACCACACCGCAATCGCTGCGTAGGCCAGCGGCGACGACCGATTCCCGATCGACGCGCCCAGCGCGGTGTAGGCGAATGCCCGTGGCGCCGAACCGATGAAGGCCCCAACACCCATCTGCCACACCGGAACTCCGAAAGCCCCGAACGCATAGGAGGCCAGCGCATCGGAGATGCCGGGGACGAAGCGCTGGCCGACGACCGCCCACAACCCGCCGCGCCCGATCAGGGCGTCCATGCGATCGGCCCGGGCGCTGCCCAGCAGTGCGCGCGCGCTGTCGCGGCCGGCGCGACGACCGACGAAACTGGCGACGATCGCGGTGCCCACCGTCGCGCCCAGCGTCACGAAGACACCCAGCAGCGGACCGAACAGCAACCCACTGCCCGCGGCCAGTATCGAGCCGGGAACGAACAACGCGCCGACCACCGCCGAGACCGCCACGTAGGTCAGCGGCGCCGCCGGCCCGGTGGCCGACACCACGCCCCGGATCTCGTCGATGTTGATCACCCGCGCCACGGCCACCAGATAGAAGACCACGGCCAGAAACGCGGCGAACACGGCGAGCCGCGCGATGTGGGCACGCCGCGAGCCGGGCGGCGGTGCCGGTGCGGGAGCGTCGTCGTCGTCCATGTCGACCGCGATTCTTCCGCATCGCTGCCCGCCCACCCCATCCGGCCATTTCCAACACGGCGCGGTGCGGGGCCCCCGGGAACGCCGCTGGTTCGCACTGCTGACCGAGAAGGCGTTCGGGTCGGGCCTGAAAGACAATGTGGCACAAGCATACTGGTACGTAATGGAGCACTGGCCGCCCGGCGACGCGGTGTACATATTCGGTTTCAGCCGCGGCGCACACACGGCGGGCGCGCTGGCGGGCACGCTCCCAAAGCGCTGGCCAGGCCGGCCCCGCACTTACCTGACCGACCGCAGCCGCTGCCGCAACCCGGTGGCCCGCAGCGCCCGGCGTTCGATCGCCGCGCGGACCGACGCCTCGGGGCCCACCACCCGCACCTTGGTCTTCGCGCGTGTCACCGCGGTGTAGAACAGTTCACGCGTCAGCAGTCGCGAATCCTCCGGCGGTATCAGCACCGTCACCTCGTCGGCCTGGCTGCCCTGGCTCTTGTGGATGGTCATGGCGTGCATGGTCTCCACCTCGCCGAGGCGGCTGGTCGCGAATTCCAGCGGGCCGGTTGCGCCGGCGATGACGGCCCGCAGCCCGTCCGCGCCGGCCACCGTCACGCCCGTGTCGCCGTTGTAGAGGCGTAGGCCGTAGTCGTTCGCCGTCACCAGCAGGGGACGCCCGGCATACCACTGGAACCAGGCCGGCTGTCCGGTCGCCTCGCCAATCCACTTCTGCACCTGGCTATTCCAGTGCGTCGCGCCGTAGGGCCCCTCGCGGTGCGCACACAGCAAGCGATGTTCGTCCAAGGTGGCCAAGGCCTGTGGCACCGCGCCCAGCAGCGCGGCCGAGCGCAGCCGCAACGCGTGCGCAACCAGCACCTCACGCAACCGGTCGGCCGGGCGCTCGGAGTCCACCCACTCGACGTGTTCACCGCCTGCCGTCAACAACTCCAGGACACGGTCCGCGTCACCGACCCGGATCGCCTCGGCCAGGGCGCCGATCGACGTGCCGTATCGGTGCGGGGTGCGCAGGGCGGCCACCCGGACATCGTCGCGACCGGCCAACCCGTCCACCAGGTCGGCCAGCACCGCGCCCGCTTCCACCGAGGCCAACTGGTCGGGGTCGCCGACCAGGATCAGCCGGGTGTCCGGCCGGACGGCTTCGACCAGCCGGGCCATCATGGTCAACGACACCATCGACGTTTCGTCCACCACGATGACGTCGTGTGGCAGCCGATTGCCGCGATTGTGCTTGAACCGCACCGACGTATCCGGCCGGGGCCCCAGCAGCCGATGCAGCGTGGTTCCCGGAAGACCCGTCAGCCGCGCCCTGTCCGCCGCGGGCAGCTCCTGGATTCCCGCGGCCACCGCTTCGGCCAGCCGGGCCGCCGCCTTGCCGGTCGGTGCGGCCAGCGCGATCCGGGGGCGGGGCCGGCCGGCACGCTCGGCCTGTTCGACCAGCAGGGCGAGCAGGCGGGCGATCGTGGTGGTCTTGCCGGTCCCGGGCCCGCCGGTCAACACGGTCAGCGCCTGCGACACCGCGATCTCGGCGGCGGCCCGCTGCTCGTTGTACCCGGACGGGAAAAGCCGGTCGTAGGTGGCTGATTCGACGCTGGCGGGCGTCACCGAAAGCGCCAGCAGGTCGGTGCACACTTGCTCTTCCTCGAGCCAGTACCTGTCGAAGTACAGCAGATCCCCGAGCAGCCTCAGCACTGGCGGCGTCTGCAGCATTGCGCTGGCCCGCACCGCCGCCATCCAGTCGTCGGCCTCCGGCCAGGGCAGGTCGGGCGCACTCACCTGCGCGGGCACCGCGCGCAGATCGACGCACACCGACCCGCCCCGCAGCGCGCGCACCACCAGGGCGACCGCGAGCGCCACCCGCTCGTCGGGCTCGTCGGTGAGTGCGGTAAGCCGTTGCGCAACATGGATATCGGCGGGCTCGAAAACGCCGGCATCGGCGAACGTGCGCAGCAGCCCGGTCGCGAACATGGCTTCGACCGTCATGCGGCCACCCCCCGCGCGTCGAGCAGGTCCGACAGCGCCGCAACCAACGGCCAGGGCGGCTGCCAATCGAAGACCCCCGCCGGGTGGCCGTCGAGCACCGGCGTGTCGGCACCACACATGCCTCGCAGGAACAGATACAGGACGCCGCCGAGATGCCGGCTCGGGTCGTAATCTGCCAACCGCCACCGCAAAAACCGGTGCAGCACAGCGCAATACAGTAGCGCCTGCAGCGGATAGTCCGAATGCAACATCGCCTCGGCCATCCGTGGCCGGTCGTAGTCGGCGGCGGTCAGCGGTCGCTCCGGTTCCCCGAGCCGGTTCGTCTTGTAATCCACCACCACGAACCGGTGCCCGGTGCCGTCCGGAACGCGGAGCACGGCGTCGACGGAACCGGTGAGGTATCCGCGCAGCGACTGATCGCCCAGGCCCGGTTCGGCCAGCCGGTCGGCATACGATGCCAGCACGTCGTCGTGCGGCAGGTGCTCGCGCAACAGCGGCGCCAGATCCGCCAGCCGGACCGGGGTAGCCGTCGACCGACGGTCGCCGCCGGCCAGCGGCAGCTCAAAGTCCAGCTCGCGCAGGCGGTCTGACAATCCGATCTGGCGCAGCGTGATCCCGCCCGTCAACGCACCCAGCGGCGTGTCGTGCATCGGCACCATCGCCGCGGCCAGCTCCTCGGGGGCAACGGCAACCGGCCACCACGTTGAGTGCGTCCGGATCTGCGCCTCCAGCTCGGCGGCCAGGTCCGCGGCGAAGGGGTCGGCCGTCTCCAGCACGGCGTGCACCAGCGTGCCGAACGTGGCGCCCGCGGGAAGGTCGGCCATCGGCGAGGGCACGTCCGGCCCGGACACCGCGGACACCAACGGGATGTCGCCGGCTTCGTCGTCAAGCTCGTCGATTTCGGGTTCGCTGCTCACCCCGCTGGTTTGCGCCGCCCGGATCAGACCGGAATACGAGGTGCGCCGCCAGCCGGTGTCGATGCCGCGGTGGAAGTGGCGATTCTCCAGGCGCGCGGGCACCGGCCCGGCGGGCAGCGTCGGGGCCGCCGCCACCAGCGACTCCTCGATGACCGGGCCGCCGGCCGCCTCCCACTCGCGCAGCCGGGCCAGGGCGTCGTCGTCGGAGACCTTCGCGGGTTCGCACCGGTCCGGCACCACCGGCTCGCCGGGCCGGCGGCCGCGCAGCAGCCGCGACAGGCCGCCGTTGGGCTCGTAGTACGCCGGCGACCACCACGCCACCACCTGGGACTGCGCCCTGGTGAGCGCGACGTAGGTCAGGCGGCTGTCGTCGCTGGCGTCCTCTTTGCGGCCCAGTCGCTCAACGGTTTTGAAGTCGGGGCTGTCCTTGCCCCCGACGTGCAGGCAACGCGTGCCGTCCTCATCGTGGAACAGCACCACGTCGCTGTCCTGGGTGTTGCGATTGAACGCGAACGGCAGGTACACGATCGGGTACTGCAGGCCCTTGCTGACGAAGACGGTCATGATCTGGACGGCGGCGGCGTCGCTGTCGAGCCGGCGATTGCGTTCCGGTGCGCCGCTGCGCTCGTCACGCTGCCGGCGCAGCCAATCGCGCAGCGCGGGCAGGCTGTAGTGCTCGCGGTGCGCGACATCCTGCAGCAGCTGGGTGACATGGGCCAGGTCGGTCATGTGCCGCTCGCCGCCCTGCCAGGCGAGCACGCGGTTGCCCATGCCCAGCAATTGAGCGGCCTCGAAGATGGCCGCGACGCCGCGTTCGCGGGCGTGACCGGCCCACTCCCGCAAGGTTTTCGCGATCCGATCCGTGAGCGCGTCGCCGCCGGCCACCAGCGACTCGGCCGTCTCGCCGAAGAACATCGTCGCCGCGGCCGCGCGCACCATGCCGGGCCGGTGCGGTTGGTCGAAGGCTTCCAGCAGGCACAGCCAGTCCTCGGCCGCCTCGGAGGTGAACACGTCGGAGTTGCCGGTGTAGACCGCGGGAACGCCCGCATCGCAGAGCGCGGTGAAGCAGGCGTGCGCGTCTCGGTGCTTCTCCACGATCACCGCGATGTCGCGGGCCTGCAGCGGTCTGCCGCCGAAGGTGGCACCGCTGGCCAGCAGCGCGCGGATGTCGGACGCGAGGTCCGCCCCGATGTGCTTGCGCACCTGGTCGATCGGAAGGTTCGCAATACCGCGGCGGCCCAAGGTCTTCCGCGCCACCACGCGCAGCCGGAACGGCTCGTTGTGCGGCGCACCGGCGAGCCGGTGGCCGCGGTGATGCGCGTCGACGTCGTTCACGACGATCGCGGGGTCACCGAGCTGCGCGCCGCGCAGCACCACCTGCAACCGTTGCAGCAGCGCGGAGTCGCTGCGCCAGTTGGTGTCCAGCGTCTTGCGCTGGCCCGCCGTCTGGGCCGCCCGCAGATACGTGACGATGTCACCGCCGCGAAACGCATAGATCGCCTGCTTCGGGTCGCCGATGAGAATCACGGTGGAGCGCCCGCTGAACGCCCGGTCGATCACCTGCCACTGCACCGGGTCGGTGTCCTGGAACTCGTCGACCATGACGATCGGCCAGCGTTGATGCATGCGCAGCCGGGCGGGGGAGCCCTCGGTGGCCAGCGCCTCCGCCAGCCGGATCAGCAGGTCGTCATAGCCGAGCACGCCCAGCCGCCGCTTACGTGTCTCCAGTTCGGCCAGAACATCATTGGCGAACCTGAGGCTGACGGCGGCCCGCGAGTCCGGATCCGGGTCGCGCGGCCGCAGCTGGGTCGACGGGTTCTTCACCACCTCGCGGGCCAGCCGCAGCGCCTCGCGGTAGTGCAGCACCGGATCGTCGCGTTCCTGGCCGAAGTGGGCCAGGTACAGATCGTCGACGATCTCGGTCACCAGGTCATCGAGGCTGTCGAGCAACGTCACGCTCGCGGCGGTGTCGCCGGCCACGCCGAGCGAGCGCAACACCAGCTGGCAGAACTGGTGGGTAGTGGCGATCGTCGCCGCGTCGAAACCGGCCAGCGCGTCGCGGAGACGCTGCCGGCGCGCCGCGCGCTGCTCGTCGGTGCCCTCGAGCAGGTGCGCCACCACCTGGTTGTCGCCGACGGTCGACGGATCGGCGAAAGCGCGTACCGCGTCGACCATTTGACAGCGGACGCGTTCGCGCAGCTCCTGGCTGGCGGCCCGGCCGAAGGTGATGAGCAGCATCTGGTCCAGCGCCGCCACGCCCTCGGCGACATATCGGGTCACCAGCGAAGCCAGCGCGAAAGTCTTGCCGGTTCCCGCGCTGGCCTCCAGCACCGTGGTGGACCGCTCGGCCGGCAGCGGACCCAACAGGTCAAAGCGTTCCATCTACACCGGCTCCCGCTCGGCGCGCAGCATCGGCAGCCAGACCCGGGCGGCGTAGGCGCCGAGCCGGTTGTCTTCGCCGTCGCACTCCTCGCCCGGCCGCACGGGTTGCATCAGCTCGTCGAGCGGGGCTCCCTTTCCCCACGCCCGCACGTGCGCCGGGGCCTGGTCCTCGCCCGGGAAGCGGTCACTGGATCTCCACCGGTAACGGGCCTCGGTCACCGGGTCCTCGCCGCCGTGCCGGGCGGCCGCCCAGGCGTAGGACGTCTTGATGGGCAAGGGAATCGGCTCACGCCGCCCGGCGTCGTAGACCGCCACCAGCTCGCGCAGTATCTCGGTGGCGTCCTCACCCTCGCGCGGCCGCCCCAGGCCCTCCACCCGGGTGGTGGTCCCCCGGCGCATGCGGCCGATGCACACCGCCGACCAATCCCGGCCGGGGTCATGAGCGACCAACGCCAGCAATGGGATCCACGATTCGAGCAGATGCTTGCCGTCCAGCCGGGAATACGTCACCGACACCAACCGGTCGCCGTACACCGGTGACACCGTGCCGGTGAGGCGTCGCCCGCCGCCGAGGTCGACGTCGACGTCATAGGCGGCCGCCGGGCGCTGACTCTCCATGTGACGCATCGCCTCGCGCGCCAACAGTGCCGCCTGGTCCCGGATCTCGGTGACCTTGCGCCAGCCCAGCTGGCCCGGGGGCAGCGTGCCGCGGCGCCACTCGGCTTGCCGCGCATCGTCGGGTGTCATGCCGCGCAGGATGTCGCCCAGCATCCGGTCGCCGACCGTCCACTCCTCGAGGCCGTCGATGTCAACCGGTATCGCGTCCTGCACGCCGTCGACGTCGTAGGGCAGCGTGAATTCCAGCGCGCGGAAGAAGCCCTTGACCGGATCCTTGAAGAAGCCGACGAGGTCGGCGAGGATGACGTCGTCCGCCGGCGGTGGGGGCAGCGGCGCCGAGATGAATTTCGGTCGTGCGCTGTGGTCGCCGGCGGTGGCGCGTGCCGCGCGCAACACCGTGGGGTCGAAACTGAACGGCACCTCCGGCACCAGCCGGCCAGGGATCACATTGCGAATGTCGAAGGGCTGCAACGGATGTTGGACGACGATGCGGTCGCGCACCTTGACCGGCGTGGTCACGTCGAGGGTGTCGAGCAGTTCGGCCAGCGGCACCGCCGGGGGACGCGGCTGCCCCGAGTACTCATTGGCGCCGGTGTAGGTGATGACCAATTTCTCGGTGGCCGCGCCGATCGCGTCGAGCAGCAGTTGCCGGTCCTCGGAACGGATGTCGCGTTCGCCGGTCACCGGGCAGCGGGCCAGCGCGTCGTCACCGTCGCCGATGCCGAGCCGTGGGAACAGCCCGTCGTCGAGGCCCACCAGGCACACCACCCGGTGTGGCACCGAGCGCATCGGCACCATGGTGCACACCGTGAGGGTGCCGGTGCGGAAGTTGGCCCGGGTCGGCCGACCGGAGAGGCGCCGGGTCAGCAGCGCGCGAACGTCGGCCAGGCGCAGCGGGGTGTCGCCGCGGGATCCGGCGTGCGCGGCGGTCTGGGCGAACTCGCGTTGCATCTGACCGGTCTGCCAGGCGTCCGCATCGCTGACCCGGGTCAACATCGTGACGCCGTCGGTCAGGGTGGCCAGCCATTCGGTCAGCGGCCGGGCGCCGGTGAGCGAGTCCAGGACATGCTGGAGCCGCGCGACGAATTCGGCGAACTGGCCGGCCAATTGGACGCGATTGCTGCTGACGTCGTCAAGTGGCAGCGTCGCGTCGATCCACGCGTTCGAATCGTCCGACATCGCGACGCCGGCCAGGATCCGGTCGATGCCGAAACGCCATGTGTTGTGTACGAAGTCGACGTGATAGGGCCGGCGATGCTGCTGATCCAATCCCCACCGGATGTTGGCCTGCCGGACCCAGCGGGTGATGGCCTCCAGATCGTCGTCCGTGAACCCGAATTGCGCACGCACGGGCGGGGCCTGCGCCAGGTTGAGCACCTCGCTGGCCGTCACCCGGCCGGCCGCCAGCGCCAGCAGCTGCGCGGCCACCCCCAGCAGCGGATTGGTCTGGATCGGCGAGCGGTCCGCCAGCCGCACGCGCAGCTGGTGGGCCGGATGCGCGCCGTGCACCACGTCGCCCAGGCCGAAGTCGGCCACGATCAGCGGCGCGTAGGTCTCGATGTCCGGGCACATCACCAGGATGTCGCGCGGCTCGAGCGTCGGGTCGTCCTGCAACAGGCCGAGCAGCACCTCGCGCAGCACGTCGACCTGGCGGGCCGGACCGTGGCAGTTGTGGATCTGCACCGATCGGTCGTCGGCGGCCAGCGTGCGCCCAAGTGGGCGAACGGCATTGGCGGCGATGTCGGACTGCAGCCAGCCGAGCAGCGTGTTCGGGCGGACGTCGCCGGGTAGGTAGTCGTCCGTCCGCGCGTCCGCCGGCAGGCTGCGTTGCAGTTCACGCAGGTCGCGTCCCAGCGTCGCGAGCAGCGGATGGGACACCGCGCGATGGCTGACGTCGTCGCGCCGGGGAATCGCGCCATGCGCGCCGGCCAGCGCGCGCCACAGCTCGTCGCTGGGGTGCGGTAGCCACAGATGCAGCTCGTGGTGGGCGGCCACCGCCTCCAACAGCTCGACGTCGGTGCGGGTCAATCGGGTATGCCCGAACAGCGACAGCCGCGGCGGCAGCGCGCTGGGCGCCGCCTTCAGCCGCGCGATGGTCTTCCCGTGACGGACGTGCGGCGGGTCGGCGGCGACCCGCGTGACCAGCGCCCGCCACAGCTGCGGCTGCCAGCGCAGGTCCTCGTCGAGATCGCCGATGTCCCCGTTGCCCCAGTCGACGAGCAGCTGCGGGCGCTGCCGGGCGTAGGAGTCGAACAGCCCGGCCAGCCGGCGCGCGACCTCGTATCGCCTGCCCTGGCGCAGCTCGGCCTCCGCGCCGGTGTGGAAATGACCGACATGCGATGCCAGCGTGCGGCACCACGGTTCGTCCAGCGAGCAGTCGATGGCCTCCAGCAGGGGCCACACCATCGCGTCCGGTGACCACGGATCGTCGTCGGCGGTGCCGGTGATCTCGGCGATCAACGAGCCCGGGCTGCGAAACGCCACCCCCGCGCACACCCCGTCGCCGCCGCGCGCTCCCAGGACATGGGACAGCCGCTGGCTGAGCCAACGTTCCACGCCGCGCGCGGGCACCACGACCAGTTCGGTGGCGAACGGGTCGGGCAACGGGTTGGCCAGCAGGGCGCCGAGGCCGTCGGCCAGGAGATCGGTGCGCTCGGCACGGTGCAGATGAAGCGGCATTGCGGTGTCACGATAAACCCCGACACCGACGCGGTGGCCTACTTCGCCAGCGTGAACTGGTTGACGTCGATGTATCCGGCCCGGAATGCGTCGGCGCAGCCCGTCAGGTACCGCATGTAGCGCTGGTAGACCTCTTCGGACTGGATCTCGACGGCCTCGCGGTGGTGCGCCTGCAAGGCCTCGGCCCAGTGGTCGAGGGTGCGGGCGTAGTGCAACCGCAGCGACTGCCTGCGTTTCAGGTTGAAGCCCATCTTCGAGGCGTGGAACTCCACGATCTCGATCGCCGGCAGCTGGCCGCCCGGGAAGATCTCGGTGGCGATGAACTCGTTGAAGCTCGTCTGCTCCTCGGTCATTGGCAGCTCACGCTCGACGATCTGCTGCGGGGTCAGCATGGTGATGGTGTGCAACAGCATCACCCCGTCGTCGGGCATGGTGCGGTGGGCCATCGCGAAGAAGTCGTCGTAGCGGTCGTAGCCGAAGTGCTCGAACGCGCCGATGGAGACGATCCGGTCCGCGTACCCGTCGAACTCTTCCCAGCCGTGCAGCAGCACCTGCTTGCTGCGTTCGGTGTCCAACGAGTCGAAGAGCTTCTGCACGTGCGCGGCCTGGTGCTCGGACAGCGTCAGACCGATGACGTTGACGTCGTAGTTCTCCAGCGCGCGGCGCATCGTGCCGCCCCAGCCGCACCCGATGTCCAGCAACGTCATGCCCGGTCGCAGGCCCAGCTTGCCCAGCGAGAGGTCCATCTTGCGCAGTTGCGCCTCTTCCAGCGATATGTCCCGGTTGCGATCCCAGTACGCGCAGCTATACGTCATGGTGGGGTCGAGGAACAACCGGAAGAAGTCGTCGGACAGGTCGTAATGGGCCTGTACCTCTTCGAAGTGCGGCGTCAGGTGCTCTGCCACGGCGGGTACCCGCCTTTCTGACTTGGGGCCATTCGGTTGTTGACGAGCGGGCCGCTCATTTGGTTCACCCCGGCTTCCCGGAAACGCGATAGTCAAACCCAACCGGCCGGCAACCGCGGCCGTCTCGCGCAGAACGTGTTGAGCTGTGGCCCAAGGTGTTTGGCTGCGTTGGCGCCCGTGCACTCACATGTGTCGGGGCTAGACTGCGGGCGAACGCGCAATCGCCACCTGGGAATTCACCAGATCCTACGCCGGTTGACGCGGGAAAACAGTTACTGGAGGCAACCAGATGGAAGCTTGGGACGCGATTCGTGCACGTCGCAACGTCCGGGAGTACCAGCGCAAGCCGATACCGGCCGAGGACCTGGACCGCATCGCCGAAGCGGGCTGGCGCGCGCCCTCGGCGAAGAACCGCCAGCCGTGGGACTTCGTCATCGTCACCGACGGCGACCAGCTGGCCGAGCTGTCCACGGTCTGGCGGGGCGCCGGTCACATCGCCGGGGCGGCGGCCGCGATCGCCATCGTGGTCCCGGTGCCGCCCGACGAGCGCCGAGTGGTGACCGACAACTACGACGTCGGCCAGGCCACCATGGCGATGATGATCGCCGCCACCGACCTGGGGATCGGGACCGGTCATTCGTCGGTGGGCGAGCAGGACAAGGCGCGCGCCATTTTGGGCGTGCCCGACGAGTACCTGGTGGCTTTCCTGCTCGGGCTGGGCTACCCCGCCGATCGCCCGCTCGCGCCGATCCGCAAGCCGAACCGGCGGCCGTTCGCCGAGGTGGTACACCACGGCCGTTGGTAGAGCGTTCGGTGAAAAACCTTCGGCGCCTTGGTCCTAAGATGATCGGCGTGCACGACCATCGCGGCGATTACGGAATAGACGGTTCCTTTCACACCGTGTCGCCGCGCGCGCAGGCAGTAGGCATCGCCGCTCAGGCTGCCGGCCTGGCCGCGTTCGCCGGAATCAGCTGGGCGCGCGGCAAGCGGCTGCGGGCGGCCTTGGCCGCGGTGTCGTCCGCCGGCGTCGCGGGCGCCGTCGCCCTGTACATGTACGCCACCCGGGCCGGAAAATTCGTGGTCTGGGACCGGGTTCTCAGCGACCTGCGCCTGGCGGGCGACGAAACCGTGCTCGACCTCGGCTGCGGCCGGGGCGCGGTGTTGCTGGCGACGGCCAAGCGGTTGCCCCGGGGCCGCGCGATTGGCGTCGACCTGTGGCAGGCCGACCAGACCGACAACTCCGAGCGGGCCACGCTGGCCAACGCGGTGGCCGAAGGCGTCGCCGATCGGATCGAATTGCACACCGCGGACATGACCGCGCTGCCCTTCGCCGACGCAAGCGTCGACGTGATCGTCAGCAACCTGGCTATCCACAACATCCCCGGCCACGCCGGCCGGCGCCGGGCGCTCGAGGAAGCCGCGCGCGTGCTGCGGCCGGGCGGGCGGCTCGCCATCGCCGACCTGTGGGAGACGCGCCAACACGCCGCCCGGCTGCGCGAACTCGGCTGGCGCAACGTGCGGCGGCGCAATCTCGGCTGGCGCATGTGGTACGGCGGCCCCTGGTTCTCCACCCGCTTGGTCACCGCCACCAAGCCGGAATGAGCCCGGGCGGGTAGGGAGCTGTAGCCGGCAGGGGGTGGGTAGATATCGCCACCGTTTCAGCTAGCGCACGCGCTAGCTGAAACGGCGAAGCATCAGTGGTCCGGACACGGCTCGGCGCAACTACCCTTCCCTTGCCACCACGCGCTGGCCCAGCAGCAGGGGATCGACCACTTCAGCCATAACGTTTGAGTATGCCGAAGCGTGCGACTGCGCCGGACCGGACCGCAGGGCATGCTTGAGCGCTATGAACAGAACCGAAATCACCGAACAGGTCGTTTTAGCCCGGCTCCGTCAGGGGCTGACGTGGCAGGAACTGGCCGACGCGATCGACCGGCCGCTGCTGTGGACCACCGCCGCGCTGCTCGGCCAGCATCCGATTCCGGTGGAGCAGGCCAAGGTTCTGGCCGAAAAACTCAAGCTCGACGAGTCCGCGGTAGCCGTGCTGGGGGCGCCGCCCATGCGCGGCGGGCTGCCCACCGCGGTCCCCACCGACCCCACCATCTACCGCTTCTACGAGGCCCTGCAGGTTTATGGCGGCGCCCTCAAGGAGGTGATCGCCGAGCAGTTCGGCGACGGCATCATGAGCGCGATCAACTTCAGCCTCGACGTGCAGAAGAAGCCGCACCCGTCCGGCGACCGTGTCGTGGTGACGTTCGACGGGAAATTCCTTCCCTATCAATGGGTTGCGGCCGACGACTGACACGGGGTTGCCGAGTGAAGTGACGGCACGCCGCGCACGTGCCAGACTGGCGTCGAGGAGGCGAGCTGAACGCGGTGGCGGCCATTGGCGGCCACCGCGTTCGCCGTTTCAGCTCATCAAGACCTGCGGGGTCCGTGTTCCCCACGGGTCCGCGATGCGATCTATGGCCATTCCGGTGACTTCCCCGGCAGCGGCACGCGAACCGAGGCGGGCGGACGCCCTTAGCAGATCACACGCCGAATTCGGCTTCGATCCCGTCGATGCCGGCGCGGATGGCCGCCAGGGCGTCGGCGCGGGCGCGCAGCTTGGTGGCGGCGTGCGCGCGCTGATGCAGCCCGGCGAACTCCCGCGCGGCCTCCTCGGCGCGGTCGACCACTACCTCGGGAAACACGATCTCGTCGATAAAGCCTGCGGCGAGGGCGGTTTCACCGAAGAAGGTCTTGGCCAGCCCGCTGGCTTGCTGGTAGGCCGACGGCGTCAACCGCAGCTTCATGATTTCCAGGGCGGCATAGGGGATGACCATGCCGATCGCGACCTCGTTGGCCTGGATGTTGTACGCGTGCGCGGCAATTCGGTGATCACCCGCCGACAGCAAAAACGCCCCCATCGCGATGGCGTGGCCGGTGCAGGCCATCACCACCGGCTTCGGATGGGACAGCAGGCGATGCGCCAGCTCGAATCCGCCGCGCAGCATGTCGATCGCGGGCTGCACCTCGCCGGAGGTGAGGATCTTCAGGTCGAAGCCCCCGCTGAACACCCGCTCGTTCCCGGTGATCACCAGCGCCCCGGCGTTGTCCGCCTCGGCCCGGTCGATCGCGTCGTTGAGCGCCTGCTGCATGGTCGGGCCCAGCGCGTTGACCTTGCCGTCGTCCATCTTGATGACGGCGATGGAGTCTTTGGTGCTGTAGTGAACCGGGGCGGTCATCGGTTGCTCCTTGCCGTCAGGCGGGCTGGCTGTGGTGTTTGCCCAGGTCGTCTTCGGCGTTACTCCAGCGCAGGCTGACATCGGTGGGTTCGTCGAGTTGGCGGGTGCGCCATCGGTCCTGGGTTTCCCGGACCGCGGCGTTGATCCGCTCGATCTCGCTGCGGAACACCTCGGGACGGGTTTCCTTGCTGGCGTAGTGGAAGTAGGTCAGCAGGCCGCGCAGCAGCTCCAGCTTCTCCTTCTCCCGCTTCGCCAGGTCATGGGTGGTCATCAACTCGATGCGCTGCACGGGCGGCAGAGCGTCCCAATCCAGCACCACGTCGGTCTGCAGCGGCGAACGCTCGCGCTGCCAGAACCGCCGGGCGTGCGGCCGATCCGGCCGGTCGTGATAGGTCACGGTGCCGGTGAAGCGGGATTCGATGCCGCTGCCGATCTCGGCGCGGTCGAGCGCGGAATCCCACACCATGCGCCATTCCTGGCCCGGGGCCAGCATCGGCAGCTCGCGGGGGAGCCGCAATTCGACGACGTCGGCGTAGCCGTCGGTGGCGTTTTCGTACTCGGCCACCGTGGGGGGATTGTCGAAGGAAAAGCTGATGTCGTAGGCCGCGGTCCGGCCGAAATTGCGGACCACCAGCTCGATCACGTGCCAGTCGGCCGAATGCGGCTCCATGAACATCGCGACGTGGGGGCGGGTCTGCTCGGCCGCCGCGCGGCGATTGCGGTTGATCTGGCTGTTGGTGAAGACCAGCGTGACCACTGCCAGGACGATCGCCGCCCACGCTGCCCACGCAATCCAGGTGCCGGACCCGACGTGCGTGACTTCATGCCAGCTGTCCTGGATCCAACCCATGGAATCCACCCTCCGCTTATATCACAGAAGGCGGCCGCCGGATGGCCATCACCGAGCGATCCCCGGGCCGCTCAGCCGCCCATCAGCATTCGCCATTGGTCGAGGTCCGCGGCCCGATACACGTAGTTGGAACGCTTGACCTCCGAGAGCGAGGCGCTGGGCTCCGCCGAATACCAATGGCCGGGAAACACGGTCGGGTCACCGGGCAGGGTCGCGAGCCGCTGCAGGCTGCGGTACATCTCGTCGGAGTCGCCGCCGGGGAAGTCGGTGCGCCCGCAGCCCTCCAAGAACAACGTGTCACCGGCGACCAGGCGGCCGTCGAGCAGGAAGCACTGGCTGCCCGGCGTGTGGCCGGGGGTGTGCAGCAACTCGATCTCGATGTCGCCGATGCTGACCTTGTCATGGTTCTCGTGGGAGGTCAGGTCGCTGCGGCTTATCCCGGTGACACGCGAAACCCACAGTGCCTCATGGGTATTGACGTGCACCGGCACGGGTGCCCGCTCCAGTAGTTCGGCCAGGCCCGCCAGCGCGAAGCCCATCATGGACCCGCCCACGTGGTCGGGGTGGTGATGGGTCACCAGCACCCCCGACAGGTGCATGCCGTCGGCCTCGAGCGCGTCGAGCAGGTCGCCTGCGGCGTACGCCGGGTCGACGACGACGCAGTCGCCGGTTTGCCGGTCGCCGATCAGGTAGGCGAAGTTGCGCATCTGCGTCGCCATCATGTCGCCGGCGGCGAAGTCGCGACCGGAGAGCAGTTGACGAAAGTACAGCCGGTCCTCTGGCACGTGACCAGACTAGGGCCTCGGCTCACACGGCCGGTTGCGGCCCGTTGGGCCGGTGTCCGCTGGGTATTGTTGGCGCATGAAGAAGAAGGTTGAAATCGAGCTGGACGTCGATCTGGTCGATGAGGCGATCCGCCGGTTTCATCTCCTCGACGCGCGCGAGGCCGTCAATCTCGCGTTGCGGACCCTGCTCAACGAGAGCGATTCCGTCGAACAGGACGACGAGTACGACGAGTTCAGCGACCTGGGCGCTTGGCGGCCCGGGCACCGGTCCGGCGGCAGCTGACGTTTGCCGCGGCTACGCCGATCGCCGGGTGAGCCGCGGTTGCCCACGACCCGCCCTCGACCGGGCTTCGCGTGGTTTGGTTCCGCTGCAAGCCAGGCTGTACCCTCTTTTAGGCCCGCGCGGAGGAGATCGCTTCGGGTGCACGGCCCCCTTAGCTCAGTCGGTAGAGCGTTTCCATGGTAAGGAAAAGGTCAACGGTTCGATTCCGTTAGG
>NZ_LZLL01000113.1:0-3465 GCF_001669335.1 Mycobacterium sp. 1245852.3
CGTACTGCTGGGCGACGTGCGGTCCCTCAAACAGAAGCGGTCGGTGATTCGTCCCGTGGTCGCCGAGTTGCAGCGCAAGTTCAGCGTGTCGGCGGCCGAGGTGGGTTCGCATGACTTGTACCGGCGAGCGGGCATCGGCGTCGCCACGGTGTCCGGGGACCGCGGTCATGCCGTCGACGTCCTGGACGCGGCCGAGCGGCTGGTGGCCGCGCATCCCGAATTCGAGCTGCTGTCGGTGCGGCGCTCGTTGGTGCGCAGCGAGGACCTCGGCTAGCTAGCCGTCGCGGCCTTCGCGCTTGCGGCCCAACGGCATGGGCGCGACGACGCCTGGCGCGAGCCGGCGCGTGAAGATCAGGAAGGCGGTGTGCCCACGCATCGAGTGCTGCGGCCGGACCGCGAGACCGACGACGTTCCAGCCGCGCTGCAACGTCTCCCACGACCGCGGCTCGGTCCAGCACTGCTGTTCCCGCAGGGCCTCGACCGCGCGCGACAGCTGGGTGACGGTCGCCACGTAGATGATCAGCACGCCGCCGGGAATCAGCAGCCGCGCGACCGACTCCAGCACCTCCCACGGCGCGAGCATGTCGAGCACGGCGCGGTCGAAGGATCCGTCCGGCAGCTCGGAGTCGGAGACGTCGCCGATGATCAGCTGCCAGTTGTCGGGCGCCTGGCCGCCGTGGAACACCGACACGTTGCGTTCGGCGTGCTCGGCGTGATCGGCGCGCAGCTCGTAGGAGGTCACCCGGCCGTCGGGCCCGACCGCGCGCAGCAGCGAGCAGGTCAGCGCGCCGGAGCCGGCGCCGGCCTCGAGCACCCGCGCGCCCGGGAAGATATCGCCCTCGTGCACGATCTGGGCGGCGTCCTTCGGGTAGATCACCTGGGGTCCGCGCGGCATCGCCATCACGTAGTCGATCAGCAGGGGCCGCATCACCAAGTACACGGCGTTGTTGCTGGACTTGATCACGCTGCCCTGCTCGAGCCCGATCAGCGCGTCGTGCGGAATCGCCCCGCGATGGGTGTGGAACTCGGCGCCCGCGGTGAGCACCACGGTGTAGTGCCGACCCTTGGCATCGGTGAGCTGGACACGCTCGCCCTCGGTGAACGGGCCGGATACGGACACGCGGTCTAGCGTGCCAGCCGACTCGCCGCCGCAGGTGCTTGGGGGTTGTCGGCGCCCGGTCCTAGGCTGCCGACATGATCGTCCAGCCCGAGGCGCCCCTGTCTGAGGCGCCCCAGCCGGAGATGCGCCCGGCGGGCCAGGTGTACCGCCCGGCCCTGTCGCCGTCGCGGGCCGCGGACTTCAAGCAGTGCCCACTGCTGTACCGGTTCCGGGCCATCGACCGGCTGCCCGAGGCCCCGTCGCCGGCGCAGTTGCGCGGCTCGCTGGTCCATGCCGCCCTGCAGCAGCTGTACGGCCTGCCCGCCGAACAGCGTGGCCCCGACACCGCCATGGCGTTGGTGGAGCCCGCCTGGGACCAGGTCATCGGGGCGACGCCCGAGCTGGCCGCCGACGTGGATCCCGGGCAGCGCGCCCAGTTACTTGCCGAGGCGCAGGCGCTGCTCGCCGGTTACTACCGGCTCGAGGATCCCACTCGCTTCAACCCGGAATGCTGCGAGCAGCGCGTCGAGGTGGAACTCGCCGACGGCACCCTGCTGCGTGGCTTCATCGACCGGATCGACGTCGCCGCCACCGGCGAACTGCGGGTGGTCGACTACAAGACCGGCAAGGCGCCACCGGCCGCCCGGGCCCTGGCCGAATTCAAGGCCATGTTCCAGATGAAGTTCTACGCGGTGGCGCTGTTGCGTTCGCGCGGTGTGCAGCCCACCCGGTTGCGGCTGATCTATCTAGCCGACGGACAGGTGCTGGACTACACGCCGGATCACGATGAGCTGCTGCGCTTCGAGAAGACGTTGATGGCGATCTGGCGGGCGATCCAGTCCGCCGGGCACTCCGGCGATTTCCGGCCCACCCAGTCGCGGCTGTGCGACTGGTGTCCCCACCAACAGCACTGCCCGCTCTTCGGCGGCACCCCGCCGCCCTACCCGGGCTGGCCGGAAACCCTTGTTGTGCAGAACGATTCACATCCCACTGAACCGGCCGCCTAAGCCTGGCCGTCCAGCGGCGAGAGCTCCTGCAGCATCGTGGGAATCAGCTCGCTGACGGTGGGATGGATGTGCATGGTGCGCGACAGCGTGGTGTAGGGCGCCTTGGCCGACATCACGTCCAGGATGGCGTGGATGGCCTCGTCACCGCCGACCCCGAGGATGGCGGCACCCAGGATCTCCTGGGTGTCGGCGTCCACCACGACTTTCATGAAGCCTTGTGTCTCACCCTTTTCCACCGCCCGGCCGACCCGGGTCATCGGCCGCTTGCCGACCAGCGCCTGGCGTCCCGACGAGCGGACCTGATCGACGGTCATGCCGGCGCGCCCCAACGGCGGATCGATGTAGAGCGCGTAGGTGGTGATGCGGTCACTCACCCGGCGCGGGTCCTCGTCCAGCAGGTTGGCGGCGACGATCTCGAAATCGTTGTAGGAGGTGTGGGTGAATGCGCCCTTGCCGTTGCAGTCGCCCATCGCCCAGATGTGTTCGACGCTGGTCTTGAGCTGATCGTCGACCACGATGTAGCCGCGGGCATCGGTCTGCACCCCGGCCGCGTCCAGGCCCAGGTCGTCGGTATTGGGTCGCCGGCCCACCGCCAGCAGCAGGTGACTTCCCTCAACGGGCGCGGCGCCCTCACCAGGGGTCAGCTCGAACCCGTTGCCGTTCTTGGCTATTCGCATATCGTCCGCCCCGACGATGACGTCGATGCCCTCGGCGCGCAGGATTTCTTCGATGGTGGCCGAGACGTCCTCGTCCTCGCGCGACGCCAGCCGCGCGCCCCGTTCGACGACGGTCACCCGGGCCCCGAACCGGCGGTACATCTGCGCGAACTCGAGCGCGATGTAGCTGCCGCCGACGATGACGAGATGCGTTGGCACCGTGTCGAGTTCGAGGATCGACACGTTGGTGAGGAAGTCGACGTCGGACAGGCCCGGGATGTCGGGCACCACCGCACGCCCGCCGACGTTGAGGAAGATACGGTCGGCGCTCAGCTCATCGTCACCGACCCGCAACGTGTGCGGATCCCGAAAGACCGCGTGCCCGCGAAAAACGGTGCAGCCCTTCATGCCCTCGAGCCAATCCTCGACGCCCTTGCGGTCGCCCAGCATGATCTCGTCTTTACGGGCCTTGACCTTCGCCATGTCCACGCTGACCGGCCCGGTCGCGACGCCGTATTCCGCGCCGCGACGCGCCAGATGGGCGGCGTGCGCGGAGGCCACCAGCGTCTTGGTCGGGATGCACCCGGTGTTGACGCAGGTGCCGCCGATCAGCTTGCGCTCGATCAAAGCGACGCGCTGTCCCGCAGCGGTCAGCCGGCCGGCCAACGGCGGGCCGGCCTGCCCGGCCCCGACGATGATCGCA
>NZ_LZLL01000114.1:0-28426 GCF_001669335.1 Mycobacterium sp. 1245852.3
GCCGGGCTCGACCTCGCGTTGTGGCTGGCCGGACAGATCGCCGGCGAATCCCGCGCGAAGGCAATCCAGCTCGCGCTCGAATACGATCCGCAGCCGCCATTCGATTCGGGCCACATGTCGAAGGCCTCGGCGACGACGAAGGCCGCTGCGACGGCGCTGCTGTCCCGTGACAGCGTGAAGCCCGCCAACGTGAAGGCCACGACCCTGCTCGCCTGGGAGCAGGCGCTGGACAAGGTCCGGTCGCGGCGGCGCAGGCGGCCGCTGGAGAGCATGACGTAACTGGGGAATGCGCTAGCGCCGGTGATAGCGCTTCGCGCACAAGCACTCTCGAGCCAGAGCCTAGCCGCTAGGCGCCGGGCTGCAGGATCTCGGTGGTGGCGAGTTGCCCGCCGGCCTGCAGCCACGCCGCGACGACGCCGGGAGCGTCACGGTCGGGGTTGTAGATGTCCTCCTCGCTGGAGAACAGCCCGTCGCCGGCATAGACCAGGCGGGTCCAGTTGGGGAACCAGAACGGCTCGCCGTTCGGATCGGTCGGGTGGTCGAGCAGGTTCTTGATCATGACGACGACGGCGTCGTTGTCCTCATCGTGGGCGATCCAGTCACTGGGAAACCGCATGTGCGGGAACGGCGCCATCACCGCGACGATCCAGTCGCGAACCGCCTCGCGTCCGTGGAAGACGCCGTAGTGATGCTCGGTGTAGACGACGTCTTCGGTGAAGAGGTCCGCGAAGGGCCGCCAGTCGCCCGAAGCGCTGCACCCTTCGACGACCTTGGTGTAGTTCTCGACGGCTTCGTCGATTTCTGCCCTGGTGAATTTGCCCATAGCGGACACACTAGAACGTGTTTCGGTTTTGGGTCGCTCGTATGAGTGGGGAGATCGGATGAACGTGTTGGACTTGTTCAGCCTGCGCGGCAAGCGGGCGTTGGTGACCGGGGCGTCCAGCGGCATCGGCAGGAAAGTCGCGCAGGCCTACGTGCAAGCCGGCGCCCACGTCGCCATCGCCGCGCGGAATGTTGAGGCGCTGGAACGCATCGCCGGCGAGCTGGCGGCGGACGGCGCCGGCAAGGTCCTGCCGATTCGATGTGACGTGACCCAGCCCGACCAGGTGAACAGCATGGTCGACCGGGTGACCGCGGAGCTGGGCGGGATCGACGTCGCGGTCTGCAATGCCGGCATCATTGCGGTCGTCCCGATGCTGGAGATGTCGCCAGAGGAATTCCAGCGGATCCAGGACACCAACGTGACGGGAGTCTTCCTGACCGCGCAGGCGGCGGCCCGGGCGATGGTCGCCCAGGGGCGCGGCGGCGTCATCATCAACACCGCGTCGATGTCGGGCAGCATCATCAACGTTCCGCAGCAGGTCGGTCACTACTGCGCCGCCAAGGCGGCCGTCATCCAGTTGACCAAGGCCATGGCGGTCGAATTCGCGGCCCACAACATCCGGGTGAACAGCGTGAGCCCCGGCTATATCCTCACCGAGCTCGTCGAGCCGTTAACCGAGTATCACCGCCAGTGGGAGCCGAAGATTCCGCTCGGCCGCATCGGTCGCCCCGAGGAACTCGTCGGCCTGTACGTCTATCTGGCCAGCGAGGCGTCCAGCTATATGACGGGGTCGGACGTCGTGATCGACGGCGGCTACACCTGTCCCTAGCTCACCGGCCCTATCGCTCGAGCTCGCCGGAGATCCCGCGTTCGAGGTTGGCCTGCGTCGCCGAGGGCAACACCAGCAGGCCTTGGAGTTCGTTGCGGGCCACATCGTAGGCGCGTTGACGTTCCTGGGCGGCCGCGGCGGGGTCCGCCGCCACCCGTAACAGGCTCTGCGCCCGCGCAATTCGCTGCTGGTCCGCGCTGGAGAAATCGGTGCGGCGGCGGCGAATCGCCTCGGCCTCTGCGGCGTTGAACGCCGTGACGTAGTCCTCGACCGCGGCCATGTACCGCGCGGCGCCGTCGCGGTCGTCGAGCAGATCCTCGGCCTGCGCCGGGCGCAGAAAGTCGGCCCGCAGCTTGGCCTTGTGGAACGCGATCGTGTTGGCCTCGCGCATGTCGGTCATCAGCGGAAAGTCCAGCAGTTTGGCGACATCGAGCTCGTATTCGAGCCAGCGGGCATCCGTGCGGCCATGCTCATCGAGGACGCGCCGGATCGCGCGCCACTGGGCCGCTTGATTTCCGCCCGCGCCGTCGGCCGCGGGCGCGCCGGGCAACGGTTCCCGGCCGAACTCCCGCGACCGCTCGTCGGCGCGTCGTCGGTAGCTGCCGAACGCGCGCACGGCGGCGACGATCGCGCCCGTCAGCGGCAGGATGACGATCAACAGCTCCGCCAACCGGAATATCAGACCCACATCGCCAGGATGCCAGCAACTCCCCCGGGTTGACCCCGGGTCAGCGGACGCCCAGGGTGCCGGCGAGGTATTCCGTGCGACAGGCCCGGCGGGCCAGCTTGCCGCTGGTCGTGCGCGGGATGGCGCCGGCCGGCAGCAGACGGACGTCCGACACGCTCAGGCCGTGTCGCTGTGCGACCGCCGCCCGGATGGCCTCGATCGCCGGCGCGGATCGTGACGGCTGGTGCCCGCCGCGCGTTCGGCGACCACCACCAGTCGGGCGGTATCCGGGTCATCGTCGGCCGGCACGGAAAACGCCGTCACGTATCCGCGCCGGACGATCTCGGAGGCTTCGGCGACGGTGGCCTCGATGTCGTGCGGGTAGTGGTTGCGGCCGTCGATCGTCACCAGGTCCGCTATCCGGCCGGTCACGTACAGCTCACCGTCGAGATACACGCCCAGGTCCCCGGTGCGCAGCCAGGAGCCGTCCAGATCGGCGCCGTCGCCGTGGCTGCCGTCGGCGAGCCGCGACTGCAGCTTGGCGCCGAAGGCCCGCCGCGTCTCGTCGGGTCGTCCCCAGTAGCCCCGTCCGACGTTGTTGCCCTGCAACCAGATTTCGCCCACCTGGCCGTCCGGCACCTCTGATCGCCTGGCGGGATCGACGATGACGGCCCATTCGCTGCGTGCGACCTGACCGCACGACACGTGCGCGACGGCCCTGGAATGATCGGCGTCGACGCGCACCGCCGATCCGGCGCCCAGCAGTTCTGAGTCGAAGTACACCGCCGTCGGCTCGGCGGCCGGGGCGATGGTCGCGACGAACAAGGTGCCCTCGGCGATGCCGTAGGAGGGTTTGAACGCGGTGGGCGGCAACCCGTAGGGCGCGAACGCCTTGGTGAAGGTCTTGATGGAGTCGATGCTGACCGGCTCGGAACCGATGATCATCACCACGTTGCGCAGGTCGATGTCCGCCTCGGGGCCGGGCAGTCCGCGCTGCGCGGCCCATTCGTACGCGAAGTTCGGTGCGGCGGTGACGACGTTGCCCTGTCGGGACCCGTCGGACAGCGCCTGGATCCATCGCTGCGGGCGGCGGACGAAGGCGGCGGGAGACATCAGCGTGGAGTGGCCGCCGTAGACCGCCGGGAAGCCGATCATCGACAAACCCATGTCGTGGTAGAGCGGTAACCAACTGACGCCGTGGGTGTTTCGGTCCAGCAGGTCGATCGACAGGATCATTTGGACCAGGTTGGTGCCCACCGCGCGGTGGGTGATTTCGACACCGACCGGCGGGCGGGTGGAGCCCGACGTGTACTGCAGGTGCGAGACGTCGTCCATGCCGAGCTCGGTCGGCGCGAACGACTCCCCCGCCGCGTCGGGTATCTGGTCGATGGCGATCACCTGCGGCCGGCGCAGATGCGGATGGCCGGCCAGGAACGCCTCCACCGCCCCTTGGGAGGCGGTCGTCGTGAGCACGGCGGTGGGCTCCGAATCCCGCAGCGCGGTATCGAGGCGTTCGGCGTGCCCGGGCAGCTCCGGGGCGAACAACGGCACCGCGATGGTTCCGGCCTTGACCGCCGCGTAGAACCCGGCGACGTAGTCGATGCCCTGCGGCGCAAGGACGGCAACGCGCTCACCGCGGCCCGCGGCCTGCTGGATGCGTGCGCCGATGGCCTGCAGCCGCGCACCGAACTGGGTCCATGTCACCTCGTCGGCTTCGCCCCGCGCCGAACGGCTGAAATCGAGGTAGCGGTACGCCACGGTGTCACCGACGTTCGCGATGTTGCGGTCGATGAGCGAGATCAGGTTGACCCCGGGCGGCAGCACCACCCGGCCCGCGGCGTCCAGGCAGTCCTCGATGCGAAGGAGGCCACCGGCAGTCGGGCCGTCCTGCCGGGAGCCGCGATCCATGACTGCAGTCTAGGCAAGCCGAGCGGCGGTCTGCGCGCCGGTGAATCGGCAAACAGCAAGAGCGGCGCGGGCATTCGCCGCCTCGGGCGGGCGCTCGATCACCGGGCGCGCGGCGACGGTCAACCCGATCCGGTCATGGGCCGGGGCGGGCGGTAGCCTACCGGCGAGCGGCGTCCAGGGCCGTCCGTTTGCTACCACCAGGAGTCGTCATGCCGGGCCGCAACTATTCCTTCGAAGTCACCCGCACCAGCAGTGCGCCCCCGGCGACGGTGTTCCGGCTGGTGGCCGACGGCGCCAACTGGTCGCAGTGGGCCAAGCCGATCGTCGTGCACTCGAGTTGGGCGCGCCAGGGCGACCCGGCGCCCGGTGGCATCGGGGCCGTCCGCAAGGTGGGCATGTGGCCCGTCTACGTGCAGGAGGAAACCGTCGCCTACGAGCCGGACCGTCGCCACGCCTACAAGCTGGTGGGCCCGCGCACCCCGGCCCAGGATTACGGCGGCGAGGTGGTCCTGACGCCGAACGCGGCGGGCGGGACCGACATCCGCTGGACCGGTTCGTTCACCGAAGGCGTCCGCGGGACGGGTCCGCTGATGCGCGCCGCCATGGGTGGAGCGGTCCGGTTCTTCGCGGGCCGGCTGGTGAAGGCGGCCGAGCGGGAATCCCGCGCGGGGCGCTGACCGTCCCCTCCGCGCATGACGGCCGCATGAAGCGGCCGCCACGCTTCGATTCACGAATCACGGGTTGTTGAACTGGTTTTCGTACGTTTGTTGTTGCTGCATGTCCTGATTGAACTGCTGCTGGGCCTGCTCGTTCTGCTGTTCGGCCTGTTGGATGGATTGCTGTAGCTGCTGCTGCAGTTGATCGTCGCCGTCATCGGTCGCGAAACCGCCGGTGAGACCGGGTGAACCGGCGGCGTCCGTCAGGCGCACCGAACCCCAACCCGGCACGATCGCCGGTGTAGCGGCATGCGCCGCGTCGTACAGCGCGAGTACGGCCAGGGTGGCGGCGATTCCGAAGACGCGGGTGATCGCGGGGCCAAGGGTGTCGGTGGTCATTCTCCAGGTATGCGCCGCGTCTTTAGCTGCCCACTGGGAGGCGGCTGTCGTCTCGGTATGAAGCCTCGCAATGAGCCGCTATCTGGACTCGACCTCGTCCTGATACTTCTTGGTCATGTGCGCGACGGCGTCCAGCTGGGACTGCGCCAGGTTCTCCCGGGCCTGGCCGGCGCGCGCGGCGGCGTCCAGCGTCGGCTGCGCCTGGCCTTGGAAGTGCGGCATCACCTCGGCGGCGAACAACTCGGCGGACCGTCGGGTGGCGGCCGGGTTGGCCCACTCGTGACCCATCTGCAGCATGCAGCCGAATCCACCGGACTGGTCCCAGAGCCGCTGCACCTGTTCGCGCGCCCGCTCGGGCGTGCCGATCACGCCCGCGCCGTTCTCGTTGATGACGTCGATCATTTCGTCGAGCTGTTCTCCCGGCATCGTCATCTGCGGGAACGCGGCCACCTTCTGGAAGTACCGGAACCACGGCTCGATGCCGAACTTGACCTCCTCGCGGGCCTGCTTCTCGGTCTCGGCCAGGTGGAACAAACCGACCAGGCTCCAGTTCTTGCGGTCGACCTGCGTGCCGAAGGCCGCGGCGCGCTCCTCGACAATGCCCCAGTGGTAGGACAGCGCGTTGAAACCCTCGACGGTCAACGTCGCCCCGATGGACAGCAGGCCGATGCCGTGCTTACCCGCCAACCGCGCGCCCGTCGGTGAGGCGACCGCCGCGACCGACAGCGGGATGCCGCCGTCGGTGTACGGGGCGAGCTGCAGCTTGGCATCGTAGAGCTGATGGGTGGCGGTCTTGGCGCTGACCGTCTCGCCCGCCAGCAGCCGCACCACGATGTCGAGATTGGTTTCCAGCAGCTCGCGCGTGTCGGTCGGGGTGAGTCCGATCATGGACGAGTCGCTGGGCAGCGAGCCCGGCCCGACGCCGCCGATGATGCGGCCGTGCGTGAGGTGATCCAGCAGCATCAGCCGGTCGGCGACCCACAGCGGATTGTGATACGACAGCGAGATGACACCCGTGCCGAACCGGATTCGCTTCGCGCGTTCGGCGGCGGCGGCGATGAAAATCTCTGGGGAGCTGATGATTTCGCTACCCGCCGAGTGGTGTTCGCCCAACCAGACTTCGTCGAAGCCCAGCGCGTCGAGATGCTCGACGAAGGCGAGATCGCGTTGCAGGGCCAGCGTCGGATTGGTGCCCGCGCGGTGGAACGGGGCGATGAAGTATCCGAACCGCAGCTTCGACATTGAAGTCCCCTTGCATCCGAGTTGGCAGAACCATAACTCGGAATGCGGCTTGGGCCCTAGGTCCAGACAAGGGTTCAGCCGGTGGGGCCAGGTGATCCCGGCCCCACCGGCTAGGGAGCAAGTCTTGGTGTTTGCGCTTTAGCGCCGGCTCATCGGGTGATCAGAAACCGCCGCAGACGTTGCCGACGCAACCGCCGCCACCGCCCGGTCCGCCGCCACCACCGCCGACGCCCGGAATGCTGCCGCCGCCCCCGCCGGGACCGCCGCCACCGGTCGGGCCGCCGGGCACGCCGCCGCCACCGCCACCGGGACCGCCGCCACCGGTCGGGCCGCCGGGCACGCCGCCGCCACCGCCATTAGGGCCACCGCCGCCGGTCGGGCCGCCCGGCTCACCGCCGCCGCCACCGGGTGCGGTGGAGGGCGCCACGCTGGAGGACGGTGTGGTCGTCGGGGTCGTGGTGCTGCTGCTGGGGCCGCCCTTATGTCCGCCACCGCAGGCGACCGATAACACGAGCATCGCCGCACCGCCGAACAGTGCGACCGCCGTCCTCGGTCCAGATCTCATCAGATCCCCCATCTCCACATGCGCCACTTCGCGCCGCCCACTTTTTCTTACCCAGCGGCCTCGCCGCGCAAACAGATTCGGGCGGCGAAATCGTGCCGGACGAAAATGGCCCATCACGCAGGTGTGATGGGCCATCGCGAACAGCGGTCGGCTAGCAGTTCGATCCTACGATGCAGGCCGCGAGCGTGCCGATATGCACGCCGGGGACGGTCGTGCCGGGCTGCGGCATCGCGACGCTGGCTGGCGGATGCGTCGCCGCCGTCGCTGCGTTGCCGGTTTGGCTAACGCCCACGACACCGAATCCGACCGCCAGAACAACCGCTGCCGCACCACCGAACACCGCGATCGCCTTGTTGATTGGGGTCCCCATCAGGCGCTCCTCTCTGTTCCGGGGCGTTTGTTAAATCTGAGCGCACGTTTGTTACTAGCTAAATCCTACACCTGTGCAACTGTGCGCAGGGTAAATTTTTGGCATCGTGTCGCACGGCGAACCGGGGCACGTCGAATGCGCGGGTGGCGGGAGCGGCCCGCGCCGGGCTCGGGCGGCGCGCTGGTGCACGTCGACGCTGGATGATGACTCCGTTAGCGGCGGCCGCATCGGTCGATCGGGCGGCCGCCGTCGGGTGGCTGGCTAATCTTCCTTGGTGATCAGCTTGCGCAGCGCGACCCGGTCGGGCTGCAGCAGTTCGGCGATGCGGGGCCGGTTCACCTCGGCGACGATGATCTCGCCGACCTCCTGGTAGACCTCGCTGAAGATGCCGTGCGACTTCATCTTCGACGTCTGATACTGGTTGTCCTCGGTCGGCGTCACATAGATCACCGCGTCGGCCTTGAAGCGGTGCACCAGCCAGAGGTGGATCAACGTCATCAGTCGCTTCTGCCGCAGCTTCTCGGCGAAGGTGTTCTGGTCGCGGACCTGAAGGATGCTGCGGCCGTGCCGGTCCTTGATCGGGTCGACGACGACGTTGGCCAACTGCTCGTCGTCGTTGCCGTAAATCCCGAGTTCCAGCACGTCCGAGCCGGCCCGGCGGGGCCGCAGCTGCACGCGCAGCTTCTCGCCCAGGCTGTAGTTCTCGCTCCACATCGCCAGCCACTCCTCGAGCAGCTTCTTCGGCACCTCGGTCTGTACCAGGTGCTGGTGCTGGGTCGATCCCTCGCCCATCGCCTTGGTGGTCGCGGTGCGACCCGACGACGCGGTCAGCGCCGCATCGCTGCGCGGCCCGCCGACCAGGGTTTGCGGTGTGCGGTAAGGGGATTCGACCAGACGCATCTTGCGCTGCAGGCGGGCCAGCGCCAGCATGCCGTCCTGTTGCAGCGAGGTGGCGAACTCTTCGGCCGCGACGCCATCGATCTGGTGGCCGCCGTAGGTGATGAAGTTGAAGACGAAGCCCATCTTGCCCAGTTCCTCGGGGAACTGCTTCATCTGCTCGTCGGTCATGCCGGTGGTGTCCCAGTTGAACGACGGCGACAGGTTGTAGGCCAGCATCTGGTCGGGGAACTCGGCGTGGATGGCGTCGGCGAACTGCTTGGCGTCGGCCAGGTCGGCGGTCTTGGTCTCCATCCAGAGGATGTCGGCAAACGGCGCAGCAGCCAGTGACTTCGCGATGGCGTACGGGATGCCGCCGCGGATCTGGTAGTAGCCCTCAGGGGTCTTCGACAGCTCGCAGTCCCAACCCGGGTCGACGCCCAATTCCTTCGCCTTGGTCTTGGCCGAGTACAAGGAAGCGCGTGCCGCGAACGCCCGCCACTCGTCCACGCTCATGTCGGCCGGCTCGCCCTCGCTCGCATCGAATTCGAGCACCTCGGCCACGGCCTCGCCGTAGGTCATCAGCCCGGCATCGTCCTCCCAGGCCGCCACGAACCGCGACTCGACCTGGTCGAACAGGTCGTCGATCGACTTTTGACCGTTCTCGCGCCAGGTGTTGACCGCGTCGGAGATGACGCCCTGGATGCCCTGGCGCTCCAGCCAGGCGCCGGCCTCGGCGTACTCCCCTTCGGGCAGCGCATAGAGAAGGTGACCGTTGAGGTCTTTGACGCCCAGCTCGTAGAAGCGACGCACCATCGCCAGGAAACAGGACTTGTACGACGGGATGTTGAGGTTGGTGGCGCCGAGCAGGAACGGCTGATCGCGCTCGTCGGCCCGGCTGTCGAGCAGGTTGGCCGCCTCGGCGTCGGTGCGGGCGACGATGATGCCCGGCACCTTCATGATGTCGAGCTGGAAGCGCGCGGCGTTGAGGCGTTTGATCTGCTCGTCCGACGGCACCAGCACCTTGCCGCCCTGGTGGCCGCACTTCTTGGTGCCGGGACGCTGATCCTCGATGTGGTACCCCGGGACCCCGACCTCGACGAACCGGCGGATGAGGTTGCGCACGTGCGGGTCACCACCGTGGCCGGTGTCCGCGTCGGCGATGATGAACGGCCGGTAGTCGTATTGGGTGGCGGTCGCCCGCTGCTGCTCACTCATGTTCAGGCGCAGGTACTGCTGGTTGCGGTCGGCGGTCAGCAGCGCGCGCACCAGCACCGCGGCGTCGTCGGGCACCTGGCTCAGCGGGTAGCTGGCGAGGTCGGGGCCGGGATCCTCGGTGGTGGAACCCTTGGCCGACGTCGCCCAACCACCGAGGTAGATCCCCTCGATGCCCATCCGCTTCATCGCGACGGCCTGGCCGGGCGAGTACGGACCGAACGTGGTGATGCTCTTCTTCTCGGCGAACAGCTCGCGCAGCCGCTCATAGAACGCGGCCGCCGCGTTGCGGGCGACGGTGTAATCGGTGGGGATGGTGCCGCGTTGCTCTGCTACCTGGCGGGCGGTGAAGAGGCGCGTGATGCGAGAGAAGCGCGGGTCGTCGAAGTATTGCTGCGTGGCAGCGACCTCGTCGTCAAACGATGGCCGGACTTGCGTGTCCTTATCAATGATCGCCATGTCTTCGCTCCTTCGCGCGCATGATTCCACTGAACGTGAGTCTATCCCCGGAAACGGCAGTTCAATCAGGGCTCGAACGACTTGAGCCAAAACTGTTGCCCCGCCATGTACTTGCGAGAGCTTTTCGGTGGCGGACCGGTGACCGGCGTGAACCACCGGATGGCTGAGGACGTTGGGACAGCGAGGCACCGCGGCGCGGTGCGGTTTCAACGCCTTGGGAGACAATACCTTTCGATACGGTATCGATCACGGGGCCGCCGCACGACGGGCCAGCCAGTCTCGCTGGCGCCGGACGAATCTTGCGTCGACGACGCTGCCATGGCCGGGGACGTAGATCGCCGTGGGCCCACCGACCGCCAGTAGCCGATCCAGGGTCGTGGGCCAGGCCGCGATATCGGAGTCGGCGTCGATCGCGGGGTCGCCGGACTGTTCCACCAAGTCACCGGTGAACACCACGGTCGGATCGCCGCCTTCCGTTGCGGGCACGACCACCACCAAGTCCGACGCGGTGTGGCCCCGGCCGAGGTGGGCGATCGTCACCGCCCGGTCCCCCAGGTCGATGACGGCGTCGTGACCTCCACCGCGCGGGGGCCGCAGAGCCGCGATCGCCGCGTCCACTTCCGCGGGGTCGCCGCCATGACGCAGCGCGTCCTGGCGCAGGTCGCCGGTTGACGAGGAAAGGTATTCGACCACCTCGGGGGCGCAGAAAACCTTCGCCCCGGCGAACAGCGACGCACCGAGTACGTGGTCAAAGTGCTTGTGCGTCAACACGATATGGGTCACCGGGCGCCCGGCAAGCAGCCGGACGTCGGCGTCGATCGCGGCGGCCTCGGTGAGCGTGGTCCCGGTGTCGACGAGCAATGCGCCGGTGCGGCCCCACACCAGCCCGACGGTCACGTCGCAGAACGGAAGCCGGCAGCGACGCGCGGTGGCGGTCAACCGTTCCCAGGCGAGTTGCACAGCCTCCGAAGGTAGCCGCCCCGGCAAGCGGTCGCCGCCCGCTTCTTATGTCGGACATGGTTGACATGTCGGAAATTCCCGACGTACGTTGGCGGACGTGCACCGCGTCGATCGCGTCTTCCTCGCCCTGGCCAATCCGGTGCGGCGCGAACTGCTGGAGATCCTCGCCGCCCAACCGCTATCGGCGGGACAACTCAGCGATCGCTTCGAGCTCAGCCGCCCCGCCGTCGCCGAGCACCTCAAGGTGCTGCGTGACGCGGGACTGGTCGCCGACCGGCCGCAGGGGCGTCATCGCATTTACCGTCTGACCGCCGAGCCGTTGGCAGACCTCGGCGACTGGCTGCATCCCTTCGAGAAGTTCTGGCGCGGCCGACTGGCCAAGCTCGCCGAGGTAGCACAGGAGCTGGAATGACCGAAACGTCACGGTCCGCGACGGTCCGGGTCGATCAATTCGTCGCGGCGCCACCGGCCACCGTGTGGCGATTGCTCACCGAACCCGCGCTGATAAAGCTCTGGTGGGCCGAGGGGCAGGTGGCCGCGGTGGTGGGACACCAGTTCACGCTCGACATGCCGGGTTATGGCAAGCAGCCCTGCACGGTGCTCGAGGTCGACGCACCGCACCGGTTCGTCTACACGTTCACCGCGGCCTGGACGCTGACCTGGCGGTTGGAAGCCGAAGGCGACGGCACCCGAGTCTTCTTGGAACACAGCGGCTTTGACCTCGGCGACGGCCGCATGGCCCGGGCGTTCGAGCGCATGGGGCCGGGATGGCGCGACGTCGTCCTGCCCCGACTCGCCCAGCTCGGCGCCCAGACGACTCGCTAGACCCCACCGTGGGACTGGTTTCGGGGCAGACCGCTCGGGCTATCACCCCGGAATGGCTATCACCGATTCCCGCGAAGTCGTCATCGAGGCGACGCCCGACGAAATCATGGAGGTGCTGTTCGACCTCGAGTCGTTGACCGAGTGGTCGTCGGCGCACAAGAAGGTCGAGGTGCTCGAACGTGACGACCAGAACCATCCGAGGCGATCCAGACAGGTCGTCAAGCTCGTCGGCGTCAGCGACGAACAGGAGCTCGCCTACACCGTTCACGACGACGGCGTCGGCTGGACGTTAGTCAGCTCCAAACAGCAACGCGCCCAAGAGGGTCGGTACACGCTGACCCCCGAGGGGGACGGCACCCGGGTCCGTTTCGAGCTCACCGTCGACCTGGTGGCGCCCGTCCCCGGATTTCTGGTCAAGAAGGGGGCCAAGAGCCTGATGGACACCGCCACCGAGGGACTGCGCAAGCGGGTCCTCGAAGTCGAGCAGCGCGGACAGTAGCTTGGCCTCGCGCGGGTGAAATCGGGCCCTTCCCGAGTGTGAGCGCGCGAGTCAGACTGGTAGTCATGGAACCTACGCCGGCGGGCAGGCCGCACCGAATCGCAGCGATCATCGGTGTGCTGGCGATGGTGCCGGCGCTGGCCGGCTGCGGCGGCCACGGTGATGGCCACATGACGACGTCGTCGGCGCCGAAGATCACCACCCTCGGTCGCACGGCGCCGCGCGCGCCCGCCGACGGACCGCTGACCATCAGCAGTCCCGCTTTCGCCGACGGGGCCCCGATCCCGGTGCAGTACACCTGCAAGGGCGCCGACATCGCGCCGCCGTTGGCGTGGTCGGCGCCGCTGGGTGCGGCCTTGGTGGTCGACGACCCCGACGCCGTCAACGGGCTGTACGTCCACTGGGTCGTCGTCGGAATCCCGCCTGGTTCCGGAAGCACCGCCGATGGTCAGACCCCGGCCGGGGCGACCGCGCTGCCCAACACGGCCGGCCAGCCGGCGTACAAGGGGCCCTGTCCCCCGGCGGGAACCGGTACGCATCACTACCGGTTCACCCTCTATCAGCTGCCCAACGACTATCAGCTGCCCGCCGGCCTGGCCGGGGTGCAGGCGGCGCAGACGATCGGCGGCGCCGCGACCGCGCAGGCTCAGCTCACCGCGGTCTTCGGCGGCTGATCGGGCCCGTCACGACGCGTCGTCGAGAACCTGATAGGCGGCGTTGTAGCCGGGAGTGAACGTGATGCCGGGCCCGCCGTGGCATCCGGCGCCGGCGAGATAGAGACCGTCGATTTCGATGGGCATGTCGACAAAGCCCTTCGGGCCGGGCCGGTTCGGGCCCATCAGGTCGGGGTGGAGCAGTCCGTGGCAGAAGTCGCCCGAGGGCGCGCCGAACATGGTGTTCATGTGGTAGGGCGCGAAGGTGATGTGGCGGATCACGATGTCCTTGAAGTTCGGCGCCAATCGGGTGATCTTGTCGATAACCCGTTGCGCCATCGCGTTTTTGAGATGGCCATGCTGGTCGCGGGCGACTTCGACCGGAAACGCGTAAGCGAATGCGCTGGCCGCGTGCTTGCCGGGCGGCGCCATGCTGGGATCGTGCACCGACGGGATCTGCATGCCCATCGACGGGTTGTCCGGAATGACGCCCCGGCGGCAGTTTTCCCAGTGCAGCTGTTGCTCCTCGGGTGACCCGAAGATTCCGACCGACTGTTGCATGCCTTCCTCATTGAGGAACTCATAGGGCGGGGCGAATTCGGGCAGCCCGTCCAGCGCGAAGTGGATCTGCACGAACGAGGCCCGGTGATCGCGGCCGGAGACACGCGAGAACAGTTGTGCGGGAACGTGTTCGGGCGCGATCAGCTCGGTTGTTCCGGCGATCTCGCCGACGACGTCACCGCGAGTCTGGATCTGGTGCGCTCCGGCCTGGCGCCGCTGGCCTGACGGCACCCCCGACCGAAGCCGTCACTGGTTTGCCGCGGCGTCCACGGCCGCCTCGATGAAGCGCCGCAGCACGGGGCCGTTGGCCCGCTTCACAAACGCCAACGCGACGGGAATGTCGGGCGCGCCCCGCAGCGCGACGAACCGCACGCCGGGGTGGATGTTGCGCCTGATCGCAACGTCGGGAATGACCCCGATGCCGCGGTCGGCCGCGACGGATTCGATCCACTCGTCGAAATTCGTTGTCTCGACTATGGTTTCCGGCCCATCCCCCGCCGGCCACGACCAGGGCCCGGTGGTACCACTGGCCGTGTTGACCACCAGCGGCCAGCGTGGCACCTCGGCCCAGTCCAGCTTCGCCCGCTTGGCCAGGGGCGAATGCACCGAACACACCGCCACCCGGGGCTCATCGAAAAGGTGCACGATTCGAACGGCGGTCGAGGTCACGTGGCCGCGCACCAGGGCGATGTCCACCCGGCCCTGCTGGACCGCCCCGAGCGCGTCGTCGGTGCGGATCAGGCTGACGGTGGTCCGGGTGGTCCGCTCGAACCGCGCGACGGTGTCCTGCGCCCACGGGTCGGGCAGCAGCCAGCTGAATCCGAGGCGGATGCTCGCTTGTTGCCGGACGGCGTCGACCCCACGCCCCAGCTCGGCCAGGACCCGCTCGACGTGACCGAGAAAGACCCGCCCGGCCGGGGTGGTCGCCACATGGCGCGAACTGCGGTCTAGCAGCGACGCTTCGAGCGCGTCTTCGAGCTGTTTGATGGTTCGGCTCAGCGCGGGCTGGGTGATGCTGAGCTCCTGCGCGGCCAGCGTGAACGATTCGAGGCGGGCCACCGCTTCGAACGCCCGGAGGTGACGCAACTCGACTCGCCCGGACTGCACCGCGTCCATGCTCGATGAGCATAGACCCTTCACACAAGGCATTTCACGCGGGATTCCCGAAGACCTAACGTCGGTTGCACTGGGAGCGCAATCCGCGCTGTTGTTCGCAGGAGGAAAAATGCCGCTGTTGTACATCGACCTCATCGAGGGTCGTACGCCCTCGGAGGTTCGTGCCCTGCTGGACGCGATCCACGACACGGTCGTCGAGGCGTTCGGCGTTCCGCCGCGGGATCGTTACCAGGTGGTGCATACCCACCCGGCACATGAAATCGTCACGCTGGACACCGGTCTGGGCATCGATCGGTCGTCTCGCCAGGTGATCTTGCACGTGGTAAGCCGACGGCGGCCGCGCGAGCTCAAGCAGAAGTTCTATGAACTGCTGGCGTCGCGCCTCGCCGACCGGTGCGGGCTCGACCCCGCCGACCTGATCGTCTCGGTCACCGAAAACGACGACGAGGACTGGTCTTTCGGCCACGGGAGGGCCCAGTTCCTCACCGGTGAGCTCAAGTGAGCGCCGCCACGGGGTTGCCGACACGCCTGACCGACCTGTTCGGGATCGAGCACCCGATCCTGCTCGCGCCGATGGCCCTGGTCTCCGGGGGCCGGCTGGCGGCGGCGGTGACACGGGCGGGCGGACTGGGGCTCATCGGTGGGGGCTATCCCGACGCCGAATGGCTGCAGACGCAGATCGACCGGGCCGCCGGCGCCCGGGTCGGATACGGGTTCATCACCTGGAGCCTGGCCCGTAATCCGGGGGTGCTCGACGTCGCGCTGGAAAGGGATCCGGCGGCCGTGATGCTGTCGTTCGGCGAGTTGGCGCCCTTCGCCGATCGCATCCATGCGGCCGGCGTTCCGCTGATCGCGCAGGTGCAGAACCTAGATCAGGCCCGTCGCGCGCTCGATGCCGGTGCGGAAGTCATCGTGGCGCAGGGCGGCGAGGCCGGCGGGCACGGCATGAGCGTGCGGTCGACCTTCACCCTGGTGCCCGAGGTCGTCGACTTCGTGGCGGACCGCTCTCCGGCCACGTTGGTGGCGGCCGCGGGTGGCGTCGGCGATGGCCGCGGATTGGCCGCCGCGCTCGCGTTGGGCGCCGACGGCGCCGTAGTCGGTACCCGGTTCTGGGCGACGCCGGAAGCGCTCGTCTCACCCCAAGCGCAGCGGCGCGCAGTGGCGGCCGGCGGTGACGACACCGTGCGCACCCGGGTCTACGACGTCGTGCGCCGCCTCGATTGGCCCACCGGATACACCGTGCGGGCCCTGAACAACGCCTTCCTGGACACCTGGCACGGCAACGAGGCCGAGCTGTCGGCGCGGCTGCCCGAAGCGATCGACGCCTACGAAAAAGCGGTAGCCGCAGAGGATTTCGATACCGCCGCCATCCTCACCGGCGAAGGGGTGGGGCGCGTCCGCGAGGTTCGGCCCGCCGCGGAGATCGTCACCGAGATGGTCGGTGACGCCAACCGCATCCTCAACCGCGACCCCGCGCCCTAGACAGCCGAGCGACGAGTCTGGTTTGCTCAGCTGGCTAGCTTGTTTCCGCCTTGTCTGCGCGGGCAGGAGTGCGCGATGGCCCGTATCAACGTCCCGGATGGCCCCGGCGGTGAAGCCGCCATGATCGACGACTGTGTCGCCGCATCCGCCGGTTGTCCGGGATACCCTGCGCGCCAACGCCTTTGCATCGACAAGTCCTGCGCCATCGACCTCTGATCACCCATCGGAAGGAACCCATGGACATCGCCACCGTTGACGAGCTGCTGAGCACCACACGGTCGGTCCGCAAACGCCTCGACCTGACCCGCCCGGTCGGTCGCGACGTGATCCTGGAGTGCATCCAGCTGGCGATGCAGGCGCCCACGGCGAGCAACACGCAAAACTGGCGCTGGCTGGTCATCACCGACGCGGACAAGCGCGCCGCGATCGCCGAGATCTACCGCAGCATCGGCGCCCAGTACCTGGCCTACGCGGCCGACAACGCGACCGACGCCCCAACGCAGCGGGTGTACCAGAGCGCGATGAGCCTGACCGAGACGCTGGCGGAGGTGCCCGTGCACGTCATCCCCTGCCTCACCGAGCGCATCGACACCGCGGAACCGGGCATCGCCGCGGCGGCCTGGGCATCCATCATCCCCGCGGGGTGGAGTTTTCTGCTGGCGCTGCGCTCGCGCGGGCTGGGATCGGTGTGGACGACGATGCATCTGTTCAAGGAGAAGGAGGTCGCCGAACTGCTCGGCATCCCGCCGACCGTCACGCAGGCGGCGCTGTTCCCCGTCGCCTACACGATCGGCACCGACTTCCGGCCGGCCAAGCGGCCGCCCGCGGAGACCATCACGTACTGGGACACCTGGGAACGGCCCGTCGGAGCCAGCTGATGCAGTCCTACACCGTGCGATTCCACGTCGATGCGCCGCCGCGCAAAGTGTGGCGGGTGCTGCATCCGCCGGCCCCACCGAACGCCCCGCGGCCGCGGGTGCTCGAGTGGCCCAACGGCAGCATGGAAATCCTCAACGAGGGCAACGAAGCCGGCGAGGGCCTGGTCCGGACCTGCATCTTCGAAGTGCCCAAATACCTGCTGTCCGGCGGTAGGGCGCGATCCTGGGAAACCGTGACCGAGGCCGAGCTCAACAAGCTGTCGCGCTACGTCGCCGTTGGCGCCCCGCTGTGGTCGCGGGCCGAGGGATATCACCGGCTCGAAGAGCAGCCGGACGGCACCACCGTGCTGACCTTCCACGAGACGTACCACGCCTACAACCCGGTGCTGCGCTTCTTTCTCGAACGCCCGGTGCACGCGAAGATCTCCCGCGACAACCTCGCGACCTACGAGCACGCGCTCGGCTACGCGGGCCGGGTCCGGCGGCTGGATTAGCCGTTCTTTGCCACTCCGCAGATTTCACAACGATATGAATTAGGTTGTCCGCCCCGGTACCCTCGATCTCTATGGGTGGAGTACCTGCTGCGGCGAGGGTGGTCGCTGCGAGTCTGATGGTCGCGGGCTGGGCCGCGTCCACGGTCGTCGCCAGCGCCGATCCGGACGAGACGCGGGGGCCGGCGCCCGGGCCGGCACCTTCGGCGTCGCCGTCGCCGGCCGCGTCCCCGGGGGCCTCGCCCGCGCCGGCGGAACCGAAGACGTCCATCGACAAGGACGGCATCTACGCGGTGGGTAGCGACATCGTGCCGGGCATATACAGCTCCGGGGGTCCCGTCGGCGACGGCACCTGCTACTGGAAGCGGACCGGCAACCCCGACGGCAACATCATCGACAACGCCATGTCCAAGAAGCCCCAGGTCGTGCAGATCGATCCGGGCGACAAAGCGTTCAAGACCTCGGGCTGCCAGCCCTGGCAGCTGACGCCGGACGCCGCGGTGCCGTCGAGCGCGCCGCCCGCGGGTGTGCAGGGCACGCTCGGCATCCTCAACAGCCTGCTGGGCGGGGGTGCCCAGCGGGCGCCGTCGGCCTCGCCGGCCCCCCAGGCCCCGGCGGCTTCACCCGCCTCGCCGGCCCCGCAAGCGCCGGCGGCTTCCCCCGCTTCGCCGGCCCCGCAGGGCGCGCATTCCTGATCGACCCTGATCGACCCTCGGCCCGTTCCGCGGCCGGGCCGTTTTCGTTACCGTGGCGCCGTGGCACCTTCGCAGCAGATTGTCGTCGTCGGCGCCGGCGTCAGCGGGCTGACGTCGGCCATCTGTTTGGCCGAGGCCGGCTGGCCGGTACGGGTATGGGCGGCCGCCACGCGCAAGCAGACGACCTCGGCGGTGGCCGGCGCCGTCTGGCTCCCCCCACGACCCGCCGATCGCGCAGCCGAGACGCTGGAGTGGACCGAGCGCTCGCTGCGGGTGTTCACCGATCTTGCCGACGATCCCGACTCCGGGGTCCAGCTGGCGCCGGCGCTGGCCGCCGGTGACCTGACCGCGACCGAGGCGATGTCATCGGCGGCGGCGGCGTTGATTCCCGACCTGCGGCCGGCCGACCCGGCCGATCTCCCCGAGGGCTCCCGCACCGGGTTTCGCGCGACCCTGCCCATGATCGACATGCCGCACTATCTCGACTACCTGACCCGACGGCTGGCGTCGGCCGGCGGCGAAATCGAGGAGCATCCCGTGCGGACGCTCGACGAGGCCGCCGACGCCGCCGAAATCGTCGTCAACTGCGCCGGGCTGGCCGCCGGCGCGCTGGTCGGCGACGACACCATGCAGCCATTGTTCGGCCAGCACGTGGTGCTCACCAATCCCGGTCTGCGGCAATTGTTTGTGGAAACCGACGGCGGCCCGGACTGGACCTGCTACTTCCCCCATCCGCAACGGGTGGTCTGCGGCGGCGTCAGCATCCCCGGGCGCTGGGACACCGCGGCCGACCCCGACGTGACGCAACGCATCCTGCGGCGCTGTCGCCGCGTCGAGCCGCGCCTGAACGACGCCGAGGTGATCGAGGTGATCACCGGCCTGCGTCCCGACCGTCCTTCGGTGCGGGTGGAAGCCGAGCCGCTGGGGCGGGCGCGGTGCATCCACAATTACGGGCACGGCGGCAACGGCGTCACCTTGTCCTGGGGTTGCGCGGGCGATGTGGTGAACCTGGCCAATGACGGCTAGCGCCGGGCGCCGGTACGCCGAATCACCAAGGACAGCAACCAACTAACGATCGACAGTACGATCGCGGCCCAGATCGCGGTCCACCAGAAGTGATCGATCTGCAATCCCCAGTGCGTGGTGTGCTCGGTGATCCGCGCGGTGATCCACAGCATCAGCGCATTGACGACGACATGGAACAGGCCGAGCGTCAGGATGTACAGCGGGATCGACAGGATCTGGACGATCGGCTTGATGAACGCGTTGACCAACCCGAAGATCACGGCGACCACGAAGATGATGCCGACGCGTTCCAGCTTCGTGTCCCCGCCCACGAAGCTAAGGCCGTGCACGAAAAGGGTGACGATCCACAGCGCCAGGCCGGTCAACGCGGCGCGCAACAGAAATGGGCCCATGGTCGCAAATCCTGCCACCCGTCGGGGCCGGGAGTAAGCGGCGCAGCTCAGTTCAGATTGTAGAAGCGCTGCGCGTTCAAGCCGCCGATCTTTTCCCGCGAGTCCTCACTGAGGTCGGTTCGCGTGCGCAGGTGTTTGGTGCTCTCCGGCCACTCACCGTCCCAGTGCGGGTAGTCGCTGGCGAACATGATGAAATCGTCGCCCAGCACGTCGATCACGCCGGGCAGGATCGGTTCCTCCGGCTCGCACGTCACCCAGATGTTGCCCGCGGCCAGATAGTCGTGCGGATCGCGGCGCCAGCCGCCCTTGACCCAGTCGCCGCGCTTTTCGTAATGCTCGTGCAGTCGGTCGATGAAGAACGGGACCCAGCCCGCGCCCGCCTCGAGGAAGGCGACCCGCAACTCGGGGTGGCGCTCGAAGACGCCGCCGGAGACCATCGCGGTCATCGCCGTCATCTGATCGAAGGGGAAGCTGATGCAGTGCACCTGAATGTAATTCGTGAAACGGTCCACACCGATCTTGGGCAGGTGAATGCCCGGGGCGCCGTGCACCCCCAACGGCATGCCGAGCTCGACGGCGGCGGCGTAGAACGGATCGAGGTCGGGGTGGTCGAGGTTGCGGCTCTTGAGCGCCGGCGGCACCAAGGTGGCAACCAGCCCGAGCTCTTTGGCCTCCGTCATGACGTCGACGGCGACGCGGCCGTGCTCGATCGGTGTGACGGCGACGCCGCGCAACCGGCCACCCGATGAGGCGCAGTAGTCCGCGATCCACTGGTTGTACAGCCTCGAGAATCCCGCAGCGAACTCCGGGTCCTCGAGGCTGGGCGCGCACAACCCCATGCTGGGATACAGCACCATCGTGTCGATGTGGTCGCGATCGGCGTCCCCCAGCACGCCCTCGGGTGAGCGGCAGTTGATGTCGGGCGCCCTACTGATCCCGTGTTCGGGCGGGCAACCCGCGCCCGGACCCGTGTCCTCGGGGTAGTTGCGGCCCTCGAGCGTCAATCCCGGCCGGCCGTCGGTGCTGGGCCTGACGTGCTGCGGCCATCGTTTGATCGCTTCGATTGCCAGCGAGGAATTCTCGGCCACGTGTCCGTCGGCGTCGATGATCCGCATGTATCCGGAACTTACTCTCGCGGTCCACATGGTGAAACAACTCGCGCCGGCGCGCTGGGTAAGCCACGATGCTGACGTGACCACACCACGCCCTCGTCAGAAGTTGACCGCCGATCAGCGAAACTCCTTCATCGCGGCGCTACTGGGCTGGACGATGGACGCCTTCGATTACTTCATCGTGGTGCTCGTCTACGCCGACATCGCCAAGACGTTCCATCACAGCAAGGCCGAGGTCGCGTTCGTCACCACGGCTACCCTCATCATGCGGCCCGTCGGCGCGCTGCTGTTCGGCCTCTGGGCCGACCGCGTCGGCAGGAGGCTGCCGCTGATGGTCGACGTGATGTTCTATTCCGTGGTCGGCTTCCTGTGCGCATTCGCCCCCAATTTCACCGTGCTGGTCATCCTGCGATTGCTGTATGGCATCGGCATGGGCGGCGAATGGGGGCTGGGCGCCGCGCTCGCCATGGAGAAGGTTCCCGTCGAGCGGCGCGGGTTCTTTTCCGGGCTGCTGCAGGAGGGGTACGCGTTCGGCTACCTGCTGGCCAGCGTCGCCTCGCTGGTGGTGATCGACTGGATCGGGCTGTCGTGGCGGTGGCTGTTCGGTCTGAGCATCGTCCCCGCGTTGATCAGCCTGGTCATCCGCTACCGCGTGGAGGAGTCCGAGGTGTGGGAAGCCGCCCAGGATCAGATGAAGCTCACCAGCACCCGGATCCGCGACGTGCTGCGCAGCGGCGCCATCATCCGTCGGTTCATCTACCTGGTGCTGCTGATGACGGCCTTCAACTGGATGAGCCACGGCACGCAGGACGTCTATCCCACCTTCCTGGGGGCGCACGCCAATCAGGGCGCCGGTCTGTCCAGCACGACGGTCAAGTGGATCGTGGTGGTCTACAACGTCGGCGCCATCATCGGGGGCCTGGTCTTCGGCACGCTGTCGCAGCGCTTCAGCCGCCGCTACACCGTCGTCTTCTGTGCGATCCTGGCGCTGCCCATCGTCCCGTTGTTCGCGTACTCGCGCAGCGCCGCGATGCTGTGCCTGGGTTCGTTTTTGATGCAGCTCTTCGTGCAGGGCGCGTGGGGCGTGATTCCCGCGCACCTCACCGAGATGTCGCCGGACGCCATCCGCGGCCTCTATCCCGGGGTGACCTATCAGCTGGGCAACCTGCTGGCGGCGTTCAACCTACCGATCCAGGAACGCCTCGCCGAATCGCACGGCTATCCGTTCGCGTTGGCGGCCACGATCGTGCCGGTGCTGATCGCGGTGGCGGGGCTGACGCTGATCGGAAAGGACGCCACCGGAATCCGGTTCGGCACCACCGAAAGCGCTTTCCTGGCAAGCGAAGTGACGTGAAGCTAGTCGCTGTTGTCCAGTAGGCGTCGCAGCAAGTGCATGGCCACCGTCGTCGAGCGCTCCCGGATATCCGAGCGGTTGCCGGGTAGCCGCAGTGTGCGGGTATCGGTCCGGCCGGCGGCCGTCACGCTGAAGCAGACTGTGCCCACCGGCTTTTCCTCGGTCCCCCCGCCCGGGCCCGCGATTCCGGTGATCGCGATCGCGGTGTCGGCGCCGAAGCGTTGCAACGCACCCGCGGCCATTGCCTCGGCCACCGGCTCGGACACCGCGCCGTGCGCGTCGATCAGCGCGGGGTCGACGCCGAGCAGCTCCACCTTCGCCTCGTTCGAGTAGGACACGACGCCGCCGGCCACGTAATCCGACGACCCGGGCCGGTCGGTCAGCCGCGCGGCCAGCAGGCCCGCGGTGCAGGACTCCGCCGTCGCGATTCGATGGCCGGCCAGCAGCTGGGCCACCAGATCGTCGACGCGCGAACCGTCCTCGGAGTACAGCTGATGCCCGTGCCGCTCGCGCAGCAGCTTGGTCAACTGCGCGTACGCGTCCGCGGCGTCCGGCTCGTAGCGGGTGACCATCTCGATCTCGCCGCGCCGCAGGCAGGTGGTGATCTCCAGTTGTTCGAAGCCGGGCACGGCCGTTTCGGCGTCACGCAGTGTTTCGGCCAGTCCCGACTCCGGCAGCCCGAACATGCGCAGCATCTCCTGCCGATAGACGGTCCGGCCGGCGATCGCCTCCTGCGCCGCGGGCGTCTCGATGGCGGTGTGCCACATCGGCTGCAGCTCGCGCGGCGGACCCGGGAGCACGATCACCGTCGGCTTGCCGGGCACCACGACGCCGGGAGCGGTCCCCACCGGGTCGAGCACCTGCGCCCCGGCCGGCACCATGGCCTGCTTGCGATTGGCTGCCCGCAGCGACTCGAAAGTGCCGGGATCCAAGGCGGATTGGAACGCGGGGTTGCGACCCATCAGCTTCTTGAGGATGTTGGCGATCTTCTCCTCGACCTCGGCGTCCAACACCAACTCGCGCTCGCAGAAGCGCGCGACCACCTCGACGGTCATGTCGTCGGCCGTCGGCCCCAGGCCCCCGCTGGTGACGATCAGGTCCACGCCCTGGTCGGCCAGGAACCTCAGCTGCGCTTCGATGTCGGCCGGCCGGTCGCCGCAGATGGTGATGTGGCCCAGCTCGACGCCCAGCTCTAAGAGGCGATCGGCGATCCAGGGGCCGTTCGCATCTTGAACCCGACCGGTCAGGACCTCGGTTCCGGTGACAACGATTCCTGCGCGTGTGCTCACCGCCCCGAGCCTACGCATCGGCTCCGAGGACGTTCGTCCGGAAGCCTAACGGCTCAGGTCGGTACAGCTAGCCCTCGGAAAGGTAACGCTCGACGGTGGCGACCTTCTGCGTCATCGCGTCGGTCGTCCCGGCGCGCCAGTCCGCCTTGATCACCGTGCTGACCCTGGGCGCCCGGGCGGCCACCGCCTCGACCGCACGCTGCACCACGGCCATGACCTCCGCCCAGGTTTCGCCTTCGATGACGGTGAACATCGCATCCGTCTTGTTGGGCAGCCCGGAATCGCGCACCACCCGAACCGCTTCGGCGACGATCTCACCGACCCCCTCGCCCACCCCCATCGGGGTGACGGAAAACGCGACGAGCACAGACATTCATCGAGCGTACCCAAGATCCGCGGGGCCGGTCTGGCACCATCGAGGCCCATGCGGGTGTTGGTGCAACGGGTTTCGTCGGCAACGGTCTCGGTGGACGGCGCGGTGGTGGGCGCGATCCGGCCGGCTGGTCAGGGCCTGTTGGCATTCGTCGGTGTCACCCACGGCGACGACGGCGACAAGGCGCGACGGCTCGCTGAGAAGCTCTGGCAGCTAAGGATTCTCACCGACGAACGCTCCGCGGCCGATGTCAACGCGCCCATCCTGGTCGTGAGTCAGTTCACGCTGTACGCCGACACCGCCAAGGGTCGCCGCCCGTCGTGGAACGCGGCCGCTCCAGGAGCGGTCGCCGAGCCGCTGGTGACGGAGTTCGCCGAGGCGTTACGGCGGTCGGGCGCCGAGGTGCAGACCGGGGTCTTCGGGGCGAACATGCAGGTCGAGTTGGTGAACGACGGTCCGGTGACGGTGCTCTTGGAGCTGTGAGCCCGCCCCCACGGGTACCGTGGACCCGGCGGCTTGTCGTCGCCGGCGCCGACGGGAGGGCAACCATGAGCACGTCACCCGAATTCGGGTCACTCCGTTCCGACGACGACAACTGGGACATCGTCAGCAGCGTGGGGTACACGGCGCTGCTCGTCGCGGGATGGCGAGCGCTGCACGCCGTGAGCCCGCGGCCGCTGGTGCGCGACGAATACGCGAAAGTCTTCATTGCCGCCTCGCATGACCCGTATCTGGCGAGCGTGCTTGCCAACCCCGGTACCTCCGACGACGAGACGGCCTTCCCGCGCCTCTACGGAGTCCAGACCCGCTTCTTCGACGACTTCTTCGAGGCCGCGGCAGCCGCGGGCATCCGGCAGGCGGTGATCGTAGCCGCCGGTCTGGATTCTCGGGCGTATCGGCTCCAATGGCCGCAGGACACAAGGGTTTTCGAGGTCGATCTCCCGAAAGTCCTCGAATTCAAGGCCCGCGTCCTCGGCGAACAGGGCGCGACCCCGAAAGCCCGTCGCGTCGAGGTCGCCGCCGATCTGCGCACCGACTGGTCACGGCCGTTGGAAGCGGCCGGGTTCGACGTGGAGACCCCGAGCGCCTGGTCGGTGGAGGGGCTGCTCCCCTACCTCACCGACGAGGCGCAACACGCGCTTTTCACCCGGATCAGCGGGCTCAGCGCGCCGGGCAGCCGGATCGCCATCGGCGCGCTGGGATCGCGACTGGACCACGACCAGCTCCACGCCCTGGAGGCGAGCCACCCCGGGGTGAATGTGTCCGGCAATGTGGACTTTTCGGCCCTGACCTATGAACCCCAGTCTGACCCCGCGGAGTGGCTCGCGGCCCACGATTGGGCCGTCGAACCCGTCCGCAACACGCTCGACCTACAGGCCGGCTACGGCATGACCCCGCCTGACGTCGACGTCAAGATCGACAGCTTCATGCGGTCCCAATACATCACGGCGACCCGCTGACCACCTAGGGTTTCAGCAGGATCTTCACGTCGTCGCCCGAACGCGACTCCGCCGTCGCGTAGCCCTTGGCCGCCTCGTCCAACGGCATTGTGGTGGTGAAGATCCCGTCGACGTCGAGCCGGCCCGACTGCAGCAACGGAATCAGTTCCGGCCAGGTGCGCTGCACAGGTGCGGTGGTGAACCGCACCGTCGTGCTGCGGATCAGGCAGCCCAGCGCGTTGAGGGGAAACGGATTCATGTCGTGCACGCCGACCACCGAGACTGTGCCGCCGGGCCGGACGGCGTTGATCGCCTCGGTCAGGGAGGCGTCCGTCGCGACGGCGTCGATCACCGCGTCGGCGCCACGGCCGCCGGTGGCGGCCAGGATCGCCTCGAGCGCGGGCGCCTGCACCGGCGTCGCGCCCCACTGGGCGGCCCGCTGTAGCCGGCCTTCGACCTGATCGACCGCGTAAACCGTTGCGGCACCTTGAAACAGCGCGCTGCGCAGCGAGCACAGGCCGACCGCGCCCAGGCCGATCACTGCCACCGTGCCGCCGAAGGGAATGTCGGCCCGCTGCGCCGCGGCCCAGCCGGTGGCCAGGTTGTCGGTGAGCAGCAGTGCCTGTTCGGTGCTGATGCCCTCGGGCATCTTCAGCAGCTGGAAATCCGCGGCGGGCACGGCGAGCAGGTCGGCCTGCGCGCCGCCGAGCACGCCGCCGCCGAAGATCTGAAATCCGGAGTGACACATCACCGGATCGCGGGTGGCGCAGCCCGCGCACGCGCCGCAACCGGTGACCGACGAGACCATCACCTGATCGCCGACCTTGACGTCGCGCACCTGCGGCCCGGCTTCCACGACGGTGCCGACCGCTTCGTGGCCGAGCGCGATCGGGTCGGGCATCGGAAAGTCGGCCTCATAGAAGTGCAGGTCGGATCCGCAGATGCCCGCGGCGCTCACCTCGACGACCGCTCCGTCGGGCCCCGGAAGTGCCGGATCGGGGCGGGTGTCCACCCGAATGCTGCGGGGCCCGTCGACGACTACGGTGCGCATATTGACGTGCTCACTTTCCCTGTCGCGCCGAATCTTTCGTTCGGACTACAAACTGTGACCAATCGGGCTCGCGCACCGCCGACCAGTATTCGTTGAGACGCCATGGGCTCACCGTGTGGATCTCCCCGTCGGCGTTCTTGAAATACGAATGCTTGACCGCCGGATGCGACCACACCATCTTCTTGATCTGGGTCTGCGTCCGCCGGTGCCAATCGGTGGCGGCCTCGGGTTTCGGTTCGAGCGAATGCACGCCGGTTTCGGCCAGTCGGGCCAGGCACTGGTCGATGTAACGCATTTGCAGCTCCGACTGAAATATGAGGCTGCCGCCATGGGCCAGATGAGTTCCCGGGCCGTAGACGATGAAGAAGTTCGGGAACTCCGGCACCGTGATGCCGAGGTAGGCGTATGGCCGGCTCCCCCACATCTCATGCAGATCGGTGCCGTTTCGGCCGGTGACCTTCAGCGGCCAGAGCACGTCGGTGTGCCGAAACCCGGTGGCGTACACGATGACGTCGACGTCATGAGCCACACCGTCGCCTGTGACGATGCCGTTTGGCGTAATCTTGTCGATGGGTGTGCGGACCAATTCGACGTTGTCGCGCTGCAGCGTTCGCAGCCAACTGCCGTTGTCCTGCAAGGTGCGTTTGCCGCAGGCGGGATAGTCCGGCATCACCTTGGCCAGCAACTCGGAATCCTCGCTCACCTGACTGGTGATCCACTGCGAGAACATCATCTGGGCGGCGGCGTTGATGTCGCTGACGGCGTGCTCCTGGTCGGCGTAACCCGGGTCACCCTCGGCCGCGTCGAGACCCTTGTCGGAGCCGGGCCAGAGCACCAGGAAGCGATACCACCTGCCGTAGAACGGAAGATGGCGCATCGCCCAGCGCACCCCGTCGCCGACCTCGTCGTGATACATCGGGTTCGGGAACATCCACTGCGCGGTCCGCTGAAACACGGTGAGGTGCTCCACGTCCTCGGCGATCGCGGGGGCGATCTGGAATCCGCTGGCGCCGGCGCCGACGAGCGCGACCCGCTTGCCGTTGAGATCTACCGAATGATCCCAGGCCGCCGAGTGAAATGACGGCCCCGCGAAGGTGTCCGCGCCGGCGAACTCGGGGATGTTCGGACGGTTCAGCTGCCCGACCGCGGTGATGAGCGCGCGGGCGCGCACGGTGGTCGCCCGACCGTCGGACGAGCGCAGCGAAACGCTCCACGCGCCGTCGTCGTCATTCCATTCGGCCGCGAGAACCTCGGTCCGCCAACGCACATGGTCTGCCAGGCCGTGTTTGTCGATGACCTTGGTGAAATAGTCTTGCAGCTCGTATTGCTCGGCGAAGAAATGCGTCCAGTCGTTGTTGGGCTCGAAGCTGTAGCAATAGAAATGGTTCGCCACATCCACGCGGGCGCCGGGATAGCTGTTCTCCCACCAGGTTCCGCCGGGGCCCGCGTTCTTCTCGATGATGGTGAACGGGATGTTGGCCTGCTTGAGGCGCACGCCGGCCAGGATGCCCGATTCGCCGCATCCCACGACCAGGACCGGAAGTTCGGCGGTGCGCTCGGCGGGCAATGTGGCGGGCCGGCGAGGGTCGACGCCGTCGAGGTCGAGCTCTTCGGAGATCAGCGACAAGTAGTCGTCGGGCACGTGTTCGCAAGCCGCCCAGTCCATCATCTCCCTGATGAGTTCGGGGCTCAGCGGCTGCGGTTCGGGGCAACCGCGGTCGCGATACTCGGTGATGACCGACAGCGCCTCGGCGCGCGCCCGCGCCTTGTCGTCCTCTGACATGAACCCCTGGACCTCGTTGAGAAAGATGCCCATCTGCTTGAAGTCGCGGATGAACCGTGGCTCGCCGGTGATGTGGACGAGCGAGAGCAACAGCGTGGGAATGCTGACATCCTCTAGCGCGGCGGCGATCTCGGGTGTGGATGTGGTGAAGGGATCGCCGGCGTAGCGGCTGCGCATCACGGGAGATCCTCTCGGTGGCTTCGTAGCCAATTACGCTACCCATAGTTTCGTAATTGGCAGCACTACGCTACCCGGTCGCTCGGCGCGGGATCAAGACGTTCGCAGCTCCGGATCGTCGCCGCTAGGGATCGTCGTCGTCCTCGTCCGCGAGGATTTCTTCGGGGTGATGGAAGGTGTTGGCCCGCGGTCGAGGTGTGGTGGTGGGATCCATTCGGTGTCGCCGTTGGCGCGTTTTTGGGTGGTCCAGCCCTTCTCGAG